>CAYOKQ010000007.1:0-26329 GCA_964404595.1 uncultured Methanosarcinales archaeon
GCAGTTACTTGCTCGCATAGTGGCGGTGGTGATTTTTGCAATATCACTCACAAAAGGGATAGTGCCTTGTGGAAGAAAATTTTATAAAGTTGATTCCATCTGACAAAATGTATGAAACGTTTGCTTGCGTTTGTGTTGAGTATGTACGTAACTTGTGCCCAAGAACCAGTAATTCCAGTTTCCATTAAGGAAAATCCTCGCTGTGCGGAACAATATGTTGTCATGCGTAATGCCCAAGGAGAAGATACCTCGCATATCGTTTTACCTTCTCGCTGTGCTGAGTCGGAAAAATTAGAGTATTTGGTCTCTCTTGATACTTTCAAGCCTCACCCCGAATTTGCGTTCCACTCCTATGGGTCATCTGATTCTGACGTTACTTCTACTGATAGGGTAGTCACTTTACCTTGGCAAACGGTCGTGCGAGCCGGTCGGTTCTTTAATGGAGAATTGCTTAGGTAAACGCTTTTTATACATAGAGAAAGGTAGGCATAGCTTACTCAATTTGCCTTTAGGTGTGCAAGCACCTTCTCACAATCCACAGGTAACGGAGACATTACCACAGCTGTTAAGAGGTATTCTCACCAATCCTCAACTCAAAAATCTTTATGAAAAGTCATGATGCTTTTCTTTGCGTAAGAACAACAGTTTACTACTAAATAATACTGATTTTAGGAAAGTTTTATAAAGAAAGAATGGTTTGCCCTTCTGATGGGATACCAGATGTATCGCTCGAGTACTTTTAGGAGATGGATAGCTGCTGCTACCTTGGCTGGGGCAACTCTTTTGCCGTATACTGCGCGCGCCCAGGATCCTTGTGATGATCTTGAATCGTGCATACGCGAGGGTAAAGCGCTTCACGACAAAGGTAATGTAGATGATGCTATTGTAGATTTTAAGCATGCTATGACCATGAATCCGGGGATGGATCAGCTTCTTCAATTATACTTTAACCTGGCTGGATGCTTTGTAATTAGGGGTGAGCCACATAAAGCTATTGCTCAATATGAATTATTTTTGTCTAAAGCGCCCGCTGACAATCCTATTCGGTCTCGTGAGGAAGTTATGCGTTTAATTGCTAATCTTCGGGTGTACGAAGAAGGTATCAAATTGCGCGAACAAGAGAAAACTAAAGAACGTCGAGGTGAAAGTGCAAACTACTCTACTGCGATTGAGCGATTACTTCAGGCTCATGGTCTTGCACGCACTCAATACGGTCGAGGTATAGTATTGCGAGATTTGGGAATAACGCAGGAATTGGCTGGTGATTATGGTCTTGCTAGTGAATCGTTTGAAGGTTATCTGCGTGAGTTTGGCGAACGTGCACGAGATAGAAAAGAAATCTTAGAGAAAATTGAACAGTTGCGTGAGTGGGAGCGTAATCCGCCCGTGGCTCAAGAAAATGCAGCAAAGCCTATGCCTGCTCCTAAACCTGCATTATCACCGAGTGTATCACAATCAACTCATTCTTCCTTTTTCCAAAGACACTTGTGGAGCACTGTTTCTGCTGGTGCTGCAGTAGTATTGGGTACTGGTAGTATAGCGAGCCTCCTTTGGGCAAATAGAGAGTACGATGAACTCAAAGAGCGATGTATTTCCTCTCGTTGCTCACCTGCAGATGCCGAAAGTGTACAAAGTAAAGATCGTCTGGCGCAACTGCTTGGAGCTGGCGCGGGATTGTCTCTTGCTGCTGCAGCAGTGATCTATTATTTTGAGTTGCCTGCTGCTGTAGACAAAAATGGCTTAAAGGTGGAATTTTAACGATGAAATATCTGCTTAATGCACTTCGTGGACTTCTTTTGGTAGGTACTCTTTCGTGTAGCAGAGATTACAGTTTTTTGTATCAGGATGCTGAAACGCCGCAGCAGCGAAAAGATGGAGAAAAAGATAAACCTCACGATGCATCCTTAGATGAGCTGGTCAGAGATTTGGGAATGCCCGATGTTCGGACGCAGGATGGAATCATATACGATGCCTCTCGTGGTAGAGAAGATGCGCAGACGTATGATGCTGGTGTGGATGCATATTCATCAGATCAAGGTGTGCGGGATGCGGCTTTGCATGACGCGCGTATGCCTGATGCAGGTGTAGATGCGCAGTCGTCAGATTTGGGTGTAGCAGACGCTAGTTTGGATTCAAGCAGGCCTGATCTAGGACGGACTGATTCGACAGTTGCATCATCGCCAAGAATTGTGTTTCGATCAAATCGAACCGGAAATTATGATATCTATAGTGTACGTGTAGATGATACCACGGATGTGGTTAATCTTACCGATCATCCCGCGTATGATGAACAGCCATCTCAGTCGGTAGATGGCAGGGTAGCCTTCGTTTCAGATAGAACGACAAGTTTAGAATTATACATTATGGATGCTGATGGCTCGGAGCTGCGATCGTTGGGAGTTGGCGGCCAACGGCCCTGCTGGGGTCCGGATGGGACCAGGCTAGTGTATTCAACTGGATCGCAATTGTATACCATTAAAGATGATGGCACTGACTTGGCAGAGCTAGGAGGCGTATGCGAAGGGGGTTGCTTTGCACCAACGTGGTCCCCGGATGGAACTCGGATAGCCTTTTATCGTGATGGAGGTGGAATTGCAGCTATAAGACTAGATGATTTAGCGGTGGAAACACTTACCAGCGCGGGAATTCTTCCCGACTATTCACCAGATGGAAGATCTATAGTATTCTTTGATGGGACTTTGAAAATAACTGACGGAAGTAGTATTACTGACTTAGGTTTTTATGGATATGAGCCTGCTTGGGGACCTTTGGGCATTGCGTACTCAAATACTACTTCTGCAATAGCTGTGTATAGAATAGAGACGGGAGAGACGAGTGTGGTTGTATCAGAGGGTGTAAACTTGGATCCGAGTTGGTAGATTTGCTATTATGGGAACATTGTTTTGAGCTTTCCGCGTCCACACTTCTCTAAACGACCTTTAAAATGACCAAAAAGTTTAAATACATGTCCATTCTAATACCCAAATATGGAAATAAATGATTTAAATCCTTGGTGGATAACATCGACGATTTCAGAAGAAATACAGGTACTTCCCAAGCGGACCCTATTTTATGAACTTCAAAAATATCTTACCGAAAGACAAATTCTTTGTGTTACTGGATTAAGACGAGTAGGAAAAACAACCATCATGCATCATCTGATTGACATACTCTTAAAAGAGCATTCCAAAGAGAGCATTTTTTACTTTAGCTATGATCTCTTTAATGGTACCATTGAGGAAATTCTGGGAAAATATCAAGAAATACAGCATCACGACTTTAGAACTAAAAAAACTTTTTTATTTTTAGATGAAGTACAGCAGCACGATAATTGGGAAAAAGAAGTAAAAATGTTGTATGATCTGTATCCCCACCTCAAAATATTCATCACTGGCTCTTCTAGTTTATTTATTGAAAAAAAAAGCAAAGAGAGCCTAGCAGGAAGAGCATTTTCTTTTCTTTTATCACCATTAACATTTTCAGAGTATCTTACTCTTAAAAAGATAGCCTATGACCCTGATAAAATCTCCCTCTATAAGAATGAATTAGTTCCCGCTCTTCATCATTATATCCGTTCTGGTGGTTTCCCAGAATTATTATTTGTAGAAGATCAGGTTAAAATTGCGACATACATTAAAGAAACCATCATTAATAGAGTGATTTTTATCGATATTCCAGCAACTTTTAATATAGAAGAACCAGAACTTTTATCGCGGTTATTATCTATTATTTCACAAAGTCCGGGACAAATAATTGATTATGAATCGTTAGCCAGTGACTTGCAACGCAATAGAAAGACGATTTCAAATTATATTTTTTATCTGGAAAAAGCGTTCCTTATTAAGAAAGTATATAATTTTAGCAGCAATTTGCTCACCAGCGAAAAAAAAGCGAAAAAAATATATCCTGCTTCTTCTGTTTTTGCACAGCTATTTGAAGCTCAGGAAGGAAAAATAATTGAAACCAGCATTCTTATGAATGTTCCTTTTACTTTTTTTTATCGTCACGGAAACACTGAAGTTGACTTTGTAGGCATGGACAAAGTGCCATTTGAGATTAAATATACGAATTCAATTAAAGATAAAGATTTGCGCGGAATATTATTATTTTTGAAGAAGAATAATGGGGAAGAAGGTTGGGTAATTAGCAAAGAGGCGGAATTTACGAAGACTATAAAAGGAAAAACAATTGTGGGCGTGCCACTGTGGAAATGGCTGCTTAAGGAACAATGAAGATTTGGTGGGTGGGGCATTGAGGTGTAGAAAATTCTTTACATGATGGAATTGGCATTAATTTCTCTTCTTCAACTTTTTTAAAAAACTATTTTCACATTAAAATAAGAATGTTTTAAGCCTCTATTTGTCAATATTCCTAGATTTTTTGAATTAAAAACATAAAAAGAGTTAAATTATCGATTATTTGGCAAATCTTTCCAATAATAGCAAATCAACATTAAAAGCTGAGAGATAGGATATTCTCCATTCATTGAATCTAAATTTGACTGACTTAAAAGTTTATTATCACTTAAAAGTTGTAATAATAGAAAGATTTATAAAGTCTAAGCACTTTCATCCAAAAAATGATATTCAAAAAACTTTGGCTAACACTGTTGGCGGCTACTTTAAATTGTGCGGAAGGAATTTCTATTAGAGAAAATATTGATGACGATGCTCAAATACCCACACACATGTCTTTATCTGATGCGTCAGTTGACACCAATCCACAAAAAAATGATAGTAGCTATGATATGGGTAGTTCTGACATGAAAAATACCTCATTTGTGGATATGTTAAATGATGCTTCCACTGACATGTCTGGGGATGCTTTAATTTTTCCTAATTTACCACCTACAATTGAGCTAAACCCTACAATGAGCCGCAACATTAGAATTGGCACTGCAAAAACTCTAACGGCACTTGTTGCTGATCCCGAAGATGGTGAGGTTCTATGTAATTGGAATTTTGGTGATAGTACCCCAGAAACAGAATATGGAGCCTGCACCACTTTGCATACTTATACTAGCACTGGCGAGTACCTAGTTACTGCTAGAGCACGAGATGTTGGTGGACTAGAAAGCGAAGTTTCCGGACTTTTTCGTGCTTATGCTAATATTCCTCCTGTAGCAGCATTGAGTTGTGAGACATACGACCCGATTGATGCTTTATGTGTTTTTAGAGCTACTATTGGTGTAGATTTCTACCTTGATGGTGCACCATCAAGTTACGATGAAGATGGAACTCTTAGTGCAGCTCGCTATATTCCTTTCTCGGACACATTACCTCAGTTTGGATATGACAATCCTGTAGGAACCAGAGTTGGTGTGAGATTTGGTATTACTGGCTACTTTAGAGGGGAGTATCAGGTTACTGATGACGAAGGTGCTACCGGTTCAGTATTTTTATATGTTGATGTTACTGAATAAAATACTTTAAATATTCAGTTGTTTGGTGTTGAATAATGCGACAAGAACTAATAACTTTAAAACAAGAAGAAAAATTAAGAATTCGTGGAAAGCCTTTTTATCAAGATACTCTTTACGCTGCTTTAGAAAATGCGCTGGCATTTGTAGGAAAGGATGGGCATGTTGCTTCTATGCCTTTCTTATCACTAAATTTTCCTCATGCAAATTTTTACACAGCTAATTCAGAAGAATTGATAGGGATTGATGAAGAAGGGTTATATGCACCACGTGGAGAACCGGTTGTAGTAACATATCATGGTGGTGGAATTTTTGCAAACCACCCAACCAGAATTAGACAAGCATACAAAGAAAAGCTTACTCCAGAATATGGTGCTAAATTATCACCGTTAGAATTTAAACATGCTCTTCGTGGAAATGTGCTTGATGGATTTAGGAAAGCCCCAGTTTATAATTATCTTGATTTTTTAGAGGATTCCAAGTCTTCAACATTTATATATAATAATCCGGTTTATGGTGTTGTTAGACGTTTTGAAGATGTAAAGCTGCAAGGTAGTGGATACCAAAACATAGATTACCTAAGAACAAATACCCAGCTTATAATTTATGCCGGCGGATTAGAACGAGCTATGGATATTTTGGAAAGAGTGGGAAACAATAAATTAGGGGTTTGGCATCCTTTTACCGTAGAAAAATTCAATTTTACCCAAGCACAAGGGAGATTACTGTTTTTGAATTCTAACCCTTTTTTAGGATTTGCGGGAAATTATATCTTTTACAATGGTGGAAATTTTGTCGGAATATTGTCAGAGGTTGAAATAACCCATTCTAAATCTTTGAGCTGATATAAATCTAAATATTTATAAATAGCATAGCACTTCTTTATAATCGTAGATGAATCAAAAAAAAGGGGGGGTTTTATTATTTGTAGCTCTAGTGATTGTATTTTTAAGTCTTGGATTTTTTGTTTCATTTATGAGAGAAGGAAGTATCACTGGAGCGGCTGTAAATATACTTCCGGTTACAGATACCCTGATAAATGGTAGTATTGAGATAGTAAATAATGGTTCGAAGGATTTTCAAAATGATAATCTAGCGGATACATCGGAGTTATTTCCTTCAAATGAAGTAAATACCCGTATTTCTAATGTTGGTATTTTGGCAGCCGCAAATGCAAGTCGATGTGGAGATGTAAATCAAAGTATTACTTTGGTAAGTAATATTACTGCCTCAAATACTTGTTTTATAATTAATTCTTCCAACATTGTACTTGATGGTGCTGGATTTTCTGTTATTGGCAGTGGATCTGGATTCGGTGTTGGTTTTAATCTTTCGGGCTTAAGTAATGTCACCGTTCAAAATATTCGTTTCAATAATTTTTCAATAGGACTTAATATCTCTAACTCCCAACAAGTCTTATTAAAGAATATAACTATTCATACTACCATTAATAATCAATCTACTTTTTATGGAATTTTTGCGTATAATGTAACACCTCTTTCTATTGATAACCTTTCAATTACAATAACTTCTAATTTATCATTTGGGATGTATATTATTTCATCAGACTTTGTCAATATTAGCAATAGCACGATAGCATTATCAAGCATTAATGGGAATACTTCGTCGTATGCTATACAAGGTATCGCCATACTATATTCCAATTTAAGCAAATTGTATAATAATAATATCACAATTACTCCGAATGCTACTGCGTCAATAGCGACTCCTTCTGTAGGAATAAACATGACAAATGTTGCACAAAGTAATGTGAGTTTCAATTCAATTCTTCTTTACAATAGTTCAGAGGGAATAACAATAGGGGGCACCTTAAGTAGTTTAAATAATGTACATGCTAATAACATTACTCTTCGCTTGGGTGGAAGTCCCACAGGTGCTGGAATTCGCATTATGTCCATACCACTTGGTTCTTTCTTAATTTCAAATACTATTAGTGTTGCCTCCAGCAGTGACGGTGTTGAGGTTGCGGGTAACGGCAGTTATATTGAAGAAAATTTTATAAAAAGTAATTCTGGAGCCACTTTTGTTGGGTTCCGTTTAGTAGACGCTGCCGCAAATAATACCTTTTTAAATAACTATGCTATTGGTGGTAGAGAAGCAATGGTTGATGATACCGAAAATGGATCAATTAACTATTTAATTTTTAATAATAGTTTTGGAGAAATTCGGTGGATTAATGATTCTCGAGGATTTTTAGATAATTTGGATGTAAAACTGCTGAATTTTGGTAGTCCTGTGGTAGCACAACCTAATGGTCGTATTAGTATTACGAATGGCACTCTTTCTATTGATATACAGTCTTTAAAAAATACCTCAATACCGAATCCCTTAGTCAATTCTAGCGTTAATGTAACCTTGCGCAGTTTATCTCTTAGTGCACTAAGAGGGATACAATATATACCTGTTTATGCAGGGAATTATTCTGAAATTACCAGTAGAGGAACTTCTTGCAACGGTACTATTTGTGGAATAATCAACTTTAACTCTGTAAGTGGAGTGCTTCAAATAAATGCCACGGAACTTGGTAGTTTTGCTCCCACGGATAATCCGTGGTGCGGGGCTCTAACTACGAATGTGACACTTACTGAGAATGTTAGTAGTCCTGGAGGGTCATGTTTTACTGTGCGAGGCGATAATATTCAATTAGATTGCGCCGGATATACTATTCAAGGTAGGGGAGAGATTAGTAGAGCAGCCATACAAAGAGAAAGAGTTGTTAGTGAAAGTGGACTAAGTAGTATAATTAATAATGTTCCTACAATATTTACGGTTAAAAATTGTCGAATCTCTGGTTTCGAGCGGGGGATTGTCAGTAGTTTGTACAGATGGAATTCTACAGGTACCCTTGGCCTTGATGCTGGCGTTACAAATCTTAATATTACTTGGAATTTAACGGATAACATAATATTTAATACTACTATAGGGTTAGATGTTGTAAATGAGGTAAACATTCTTCATGTTAGTAACAATACTATTTATAACACTACATTGCCAATACGATTTATCGCTAATTCGGTTGATGGTGTAGTGGAAATTATTAATAACTATATTCATCATAACTCTGAAGGTTTAGATCTGGTCGGTGATCCCCTTATTTTTAAGGCCAATAATTTAAGTCATAATAAAGAGGGGATAAAAATTTCCTCGAGATCAACATTTCGAGATAATTATTATGTAAACAATACGAAGGCTATGTTTATTTTTTCTAATTCTAACATTAGTCGAGAGCAATTCATAAATAATACTTATGCAATATTTGGAGATATAACGACAAGCAGCCAGACTGGGAGTTTTTTTATCAACTCTACTTTTTCTGGTAATCAGTGGGATATTTATGCTAATACCTCTCTGAGTTCTTCAAATCCACATCTTAATATTACCCTTGTAAATGCTACTTCTGTTAATTATAGTAAAATAAAGATAGGAAATCATGCGAGAGTTCACTTTAAATGGTTTGTTGATGTGAATATTACTGACCAAGATCTAGTTCCGGTCAATGGTTCACGCATTCGCGCTTTTAATTCTCTTGGTAAAGTTGATGCGAATAATGGTACAACCAATGAAGATGGTTTTGCGAGAATTGAATTACTAGAAAAATATATTTCGGGAGATACATTCTATTACTTGACTCCATTCAAGGTAGAAGCAAGTAAAAATAATTACACGCACAACAAAACCTCTTTAAATTTATTAAATCAAACTCATGCTTTTATCAATCTTTCAATAAACTATATTATTTGTGGTTCTAGCATTTCTGCAAATCTTGACTTGGGAAACAATTACAATTGCAACCAAAATGCATTTACTGCTGAAACTGAAGACATTGTTATTAACGGAAATAATTACAATATCACCGGTCAGAATGGAGGTTTAGGTTTAATTGTTATCAATAAGAATAATGTAAGTATTCATAACCTTGGAATTCACGGATTTTCAGTAGGCCTATATATAGATAATTCTAATAATTCTAATATTACTCAGCTAACCATTACCAATAATGATTATGCGGTTATTATTAATAATTCTTATAGCAATTCATTGCAAAACAGTGTATTAGGCAATAGTACATTTTCCCGCGTTTTGGCTCTTAGTAACAGGAATCTTAATAATTCATTAGTTAACATTTCAACAGACTTTAATAACATTTCAATAAGTGGTTCGATGACATTATATAAAAGGTGGTACAGCTATGTGAATATTTCTTTAAATACAACGGCAAATCCGGATGACTTTGATTTAATTTATTCTCCTATAGCCGGAGCGCTTATCTCAAGCTATTTTAATAGTTCCGGAGTATTAGATTCTTCTGTTTTCTCGAGTGATGTTGGTCTAGGAATTCTGGAATTAACGGAGCAAACAATTAATAGCAGCGGTATAACAACATTTACTCCGCATAATATTAGTGTGATTTATACCTATGTTGGATCTAATTTTTCCAATTCTACAGTTATCAATGTAAGCTTGAGTAATAATACTTTTGTAAATCTTAGTGTTGGGTTAAATTGTACTTCTCCTTTTACAACCAACAGTATTACCACCAATACCAATTATTGCCCTGGTACTTACGGCATAGCAGTAACTATAGATAATGATGGCGTTTCCTTGAATTGTGCAGAAACAGTGCTAAAACCAAACGCTGATGTTCTTACTATTTCAGGTAGACAAAATATTGTTATTGATAGTTGTGCGTTTGATGGGAATGAAGGTGCAGCTGTTTATGGAATAACAGTTGATAGTTCTTCGCAAAATATTACCCTTAAAAATTTGAAACTAAATGGCTATTTTGAAAAGAATTCTATATTCTGCGATAGTTCTAATTTAATTAAGATTATTAATACAACATTTAGTATTACAAATGGGGATGAAAGCATTCTGTTAGAAGAATGCAATAATAGTAATATTTCATTAAATTATTTAGGTGGTGAAAATTCTGGAGTAAAGTTATTGGGTTCAAATAACAATACTTTTATAAATAATACTTTCACTGGAGAAGGAACTGGGGTGTATATTGATGCTTCTTCTGCTAGTAATAGCTTCTTTTATAATGTATTTACTGATTTATCAGAAAATTATCAGTATTATGCAACAAATCTTAATTATTTTAATACTACGGTGTCTTCTAATACACGAGGTAATGAATATTCCGATTATTGCGACAAGGGTGTTGACTTAAACAGCGATGGCTATGCAGATAATTTTACTTCATTAACTAATAGAGATTGGCCATATAATAAAACTGTTGCTGGCAGCAAAATAGTTGAGGCAGATGTTTCTCTCGTTGACAATGGTCCCCGCATTATTTCTTGCCCTCCCTCGCAAGTCTTCCTCGGCTCTTCCGATTCAGGAGGCAGTTCTAGTCCAGCAGCTGCTGCCTCTTCCGCTCCAGCACCAGCCCCCGCACCTTCAGATACAGGAACTAGCCGCACCCCCTTACCACCTCCCCCACCACCAGAAGAATCCTACTCTGCCTCAGAAGCTCAAGAATTCCTCGAGCGACAAGTCACCACTCAAGATCTACATGAAAAAGTAATCAAAGTGACTGTCATCCTCGAAAATACCGGAACAAAAAAGATGTTATTATTCCCTGAACTATTACAGCAATCAGATGATCCTTTCTATATCGTGACACGAAAAACCTTGGGGACAGAAGGCTCTTTATTCAGTAAAATATCTTCGTTATCCTACTCTCCTGATCCGGTGGCCGGCAGGTTATTAAAAGCAACCATCATCAATCCGGAACAAGTTATCTTAAATCCCGGGGAAAAGATCGAGAAAGTCCTTGAGATCGAAGAAGGACTCATTCCCCGGCAATTAAAGATCCAATTTACAACTTTAGGCGAAACTGTTTTTGAAGAAGAAGTACAAGTGCAAAAGAAAGCGTTTTCAGGCACTGCCATCGATATAGATACGCAAAATACGTATCTGGATATTTATGCGGTTATCGTGCCTGAAGAGTTAACCAAAGAATTAGAAGAATATTATGCCGGATCTCCTTCTGGCGCAGCTATCGCGCAAACGGAAAAAGACCTAAATGATAGTACAATAAAAGATGCCGAAAAGGAGAGCCAGAATGAGAAAGCTCCAAAAGACATTCAAAAATTAAATAAAGATATCCAAAACTCTGCAAAAGTAGAAGATAAGGCAAATGGAAAGGATACGGCGCCAACTGATAATAGTAAAACCATTCCACCTGCAACTATCAAATCGGCAATTACCGAGGAACTTGAGAATACGCCCAAAAAAATACCCGTAGGAAAACCGCAAAAAAGGAATTTTGTGGGCTTTGCACAGCAAGTATTACAGCAATTCACTCCTTCTGAACGCAAACTCTATCAATTAGAATTAGGTTTATATGAACCTGGTTCTTCAGAGGCTTTTTTTACTGACCTATACGGCCCTTATGACCTGAAGGAAAACCAGACTTTCATCTTCGCTCAGCAATTGAAATATAATCCAAAGGTGTATGCGGGCAATTATGATCTAAAGACGAAGATCTATCGTGGCCAAAAACTGTTAGTTGAAAATAAATTTGAGGTTAATTTAGGTGAAGCACAACCAGGGATGCTCTGGCCTTGGGTTAGCGGGCAGATAGTATTGATAGCATTAGGAACGTTTGCATATATGCATATCAAGAAGCATCGGCAAAGATTGAGAAAGGCGATGGAGTAATAAAGTGTTTCTTAAGGGAAACATAAGAGAGTTGATGCCAGTGGCAGCTAGAACAAGTTTGTGCTCATTGCTCTGAGGGCCTTGGTATATATGCATTATAAAGAAGCATCGGTTAAAACTTGAAACAATGAAAGGGCACTATCCGTTTTGTGAGTGATATTGCAAAAATCACCACCGCCACTAGGCGAGCAAGTAACTGCTTCTGCTTGCACATAGTTAATGTCCGATTTCCATACAAGATGACATCTGGAAATCGGACTTGCTCGCGGCGTGGTGATTTTTGAGCACGAGCAAGCCGTTCAGCTCGTCTTTTTCTCGTTGTAAAGAGATTGAGAGAAAAAGCAACTTAATCTTTGTCTTACGAGTAGATTAGCTCGCCTCACATCTTGGCTTTGCTCGTGCTCTACGCAATATCACTCACCTTTGGGATAGTGCCGATGAAAGAATAGCTTTATATAGTACCTATATAATATTATGTGTTAGCTATACAATGCATCTACAAACCGAAAACAGGATTATCGGACACTTGCTTAAAACACCTTTTGAAGCAAAAAATTTACATCAAATAGCCGCCGAAATAAAAGCATCCTATATCACCGTTCATACTTCGGCACCTATTTTAGTAAAACATAAAGTTATCAAGATACATAAGCAAGGAAAAGCTCATCTAACATCCATCGATTTTGACCATGCCCCTTTGGAAAGGCTTACCTCTGCCATGCTTTCAGAAAAAGAAAATTACTGTAAAAGAAATCCTGCTTTTACACTTCTGGTGAGGAATATAGAAGAAAATATGGCAGATCTATTTTACATACTTGTTTTATTTGGCAGTTATGCTCGAGGGGATCAAAAAAAAAAATCTGATGTTGATTTGTTATTCATTATTCCCACTTCTGAAAATGAGCAGGAATACCAAGAGAAAATAAATAAAATTTTAAAATTGCATACCCTCCCCATAGATTTTAAGATAGCTACTCTACAGGATTTTAAGGAAATGCTCGACGAAAGATACACTGTTGGCAGAAGCATTTTACAGCAGAGTATCATTCTTTTCGGTATAGATCAATATTATGCAATGGTGAAATCGTATGTTAGATCCAAAGGATATTGAAGAAGCGAAAAATGTATTTAAAGACTGGGACCTGAATAGAAAGTGGCATCGGCAAAAACTCAGGCAAAGGATAGACGAAACTTTATAAACCCTAAGAAAATATCTAATCAAAAAAGAGCTGATACTATGGTACTTGTCTTTGGTATTGATATTCCCCTGATTCAGATAATCATAGTCTTTTTCATACTTAGTTTCCTCATCCTTCTGGAGATCATTATCGTTATGCTTCTGTTGACAAAAGTTCTGGAAAAAGCCAAAAACAGAGACGAGTTGCAAAAGAAAATGCTTGAGGCTTTATTAGAAATCAAAAAAGCGGAGATTGAAGAATTGGATAAGATAAAGAGGAAATAAAACCACAACTTCTTTTATTCAACAAAAGACCGTAGAAAGCTATATAGCAGAAAATAATTCTTTCTCTCTAGAATATTCGTTCTAAAAAATAGAAAAAGATAAAAAGAAAGAATTTACTTCTTACCGCCTTTAGCTGCGCCAGGCTCTTCTGCCTTCTTCTCTGGAGGCACGTTCTCATCCACGATCTTAAGCGGTATCCCTGCTTCCAGCATGGCATTTCGAATCTTCTTCTTCTCCTGGCCTTCCATCTCTTTCATGATCTGCTTAGCCTTAGCTTCGAATTCAACGCGTCGCTTCTCGATTTCTTCCTGTAAGCGTTGTTTTTCTTCTGCAAGGTGTTTCTTCTCTTCTTCGGTAAGCTCAGTTTTACCAGATTTTATCTCAGCATCAAACCGGCCTGCTTCAATTGCTCGCAGTGCATCACGTGCAGGCATGCCTTCTACTAAAATACCCATAGAATTGCAGGTGCCGACGATCTCTTTCATCTTTCTTTTTAAATCGTTGCCCAAAAGGTCATCTTCTTTGATTTTCGCAATCTTAATGATTTGTTCGATAACCAGATCAGCAACTTTATCGGTGAGGGGGTTGCTCGCTCCTTTTTCAATACCCGCTTCTTTTTTGATCAAAGCGGCAGCAGGAGGTGTGCCGACCTCAATAGAAAATTCCTTCGAAACTGTATCCACGAGAACTTTAATAGGCACTTGCATCCCTTTCAAGTCAGCAGTTTTTTTGTTGATTTCAGCTATTACTTGTCCAATATTAACTCCCGTTGGTCCCAGTGCTGGTCCAAGCGGAGGAGCTGCGGTCGCTTTCCCGCCTTCCACTAATGTTTCAACAGTTTGCTTTGCCATAAACTTTGAGAAAGTTTAATCAAACGGCGGGCATAAAGCCCACCACGACTAACTTTCATCCTCCGATGATTTTATATTTTGAAGCTGGATGCGTAACTTTATCATAAAATAAGGGTTTATTTATATAGTTTGTGCGAAATATTTATAAGCGAGTTCAACCACGGGATAAAAAAAGGAGGAATAGGAATATTTTTTAGAAAGAAATGGACCGTGTTTTAGAAGATCAACTTGTTATTGGAAATAGGATTCCGCGTGATTTTTTCGTGGCGAAAGGAAAAGGGGAAAGTGATCTTGCTTTCCATGCAGGTTCCTACCACTTAGCCTTAAAAGCGGCAGGAATCGAATGTTATAATCATCTGGCGTATTCTTCCATTCTTCCGGCAATTGCGCGAGAAGTAAAAAAACCAAGCCATTATATTCATGGATCTGTAGCTGAGAGCATTGAAGCACGTGCTGATGCGCCACAAGGCGAACGGGCAACTGCCGGCATTGTGTACGGCTGGCTTATCGATAGAACCACGGAAAAGAAATATGGCGGATTAGTGTGCGAATATCATGGGAATGAAACACTTCAGGTGGCAGAACAATCTTTGCAGGCTAGTTTACAAGAGTTGTATAAGAATGGCTTTGAGGAGCAATATTCATTAAATAAGATTAAATTTATCGGGGAAAGTTTTACTCCCAAAAAAAAATGCGGGACTGCGCTCGTGTCATTAGTATTTGTCAATTATGTTTTCCCTATTTTAGGAGAGAAAAAGATTTAAAGAAACATTTATGTACTTTCCAATTTTCCTATTTCCCCATGCCTAAAGCACTTCTCCTCATCCTTGATGGCTGGGGATGCAGAGATCAAAAAGAGAGAAATGCGATCAAGCTAGCAAAAATTCCGATTCTCGACACCTTATGGAAGCGATGGCCGCATACTACGCTCAACGCATCAGGCCAGGCAGTTGGACTTCCTTTTGGTTTCATCGGTAATTCTGAAGTTGGGCATTTGACTTTGGGTGCGGGAAGAATCATGAAGTCGGATCTGATAAGGATAAACAAAGCGATCAAAAATAAATCATTTTTTCAGAATAAGGCGCTTTTGGAAGCAGTCCACCATTGTAAACGACATAAACGAGCTTTACATCTGATGGGATTGCTCAGTGATGCCGGGGTGCATTCACATATTGATCACGTATTTGCTTTGCTGCGATTGGCAAAAATATATGGGCTTTCTGAGGTCTATATCCATATTTTTCTCGATGGAAGAGATACATCTCCAAAATCAGCACAAAAATACATTGAAAAATTGCTGCGCGAAACAAAAAGGCTCGGCGTGGGAACCATTGCCACCATGATGGGCCGTTATTATGCGATGGATCGTGACAATCGCTGGAACAGGGAGCATAAAGCCTATGACTGCATGGTCAATTGTGTTGGCAGAAAAATAAATGATCCTTTGAAAGCATTGGAGTTTGCCTATGCGCAGGGGGAGACGGATGAGTTTGTCAAGCCCACCATTGTCACCAATAAATGCGTGGTGAAAGAGCATGATTCAGTTATATTTTTTAATTTTCGTTCTGATAGAGCTCGGGAATTAACCCGTGCTTTCGTTTTAGGAAAGTTCAACCAATTTACAAGAAAAAAAATTATTGATTTGAAATTTGTCAGTTTGACCCAATATGATTCATTGCTGCAAATTCCTGTTGCTTTTCCGCCAATAGCGCTGCGCAATACACTTGGCGAAGCTATTGCAGAAGAAGGGTTAACCCAGATGCGTATTGCCGAAACGGAAAAATGGGCACACGTGACCTATTTCTTTAACGGCTTATGTGAATGTATTTTTGGTCGCGAGAAGAGAATCCATGTGAAGAGTAGATTAGTGACGACATACGATAAAACACCGCAGATGAAAGTGAAAGAGATTACTGATGATTTGCTTAAAAATAAAGAGAAAGCTGATTTTTTTGTGGTAAATTTTGCCAATGCCGACATGGTGGGGCATAGCGGAAATATAGCGAAGACAGTAACAGCAGTGGAAGCGATAGACAGGCAAATTGGAAGAATAGCGCATGAATTTCCCGGCGTGATTTTCATTACCGCAGATCACGGGAATTGTGAAAATATGACTGGGAAATGGCAGACAAGCCATACCTTGAATAAAGTGCCATTGATTGCAGTAAATGCAAAAGGAAAGCTAAAATCGGGAGGGCTGGCGGATGTAGCGCCTACAATACTTAAAGTAATGGGGATTTGGAAACCTAAAGAGATGAAGGGGAAGAGTCTGCTACAATGAATATCGAAGATTTCAGGAATTTAGTTCATAATTATACAGAAGATAATATCACGGTAGATGAACCTCATGTGAATATGCGCTGTGCGGAGAATGGGATTACTATTGATGAAATAAAAAAGCATTTGCTTTACGAAAACTCCAAGCTTGTACGAATAGTTGAGGACAGACTCAAAGTCTATAAATTATATTATCGGTTAAGCCGGCAGCAAGAATTAAAAGTTGTTATTGACCTGTTTACCTATAACAAAATTAATATCCGGACCGTAAAACGGTTGGTCCAAAAATTTAGGATTGGTTTTATCAAAAAGAGAGGAAGATTTTAAATAGAAGCGATGATTATTACTAATATGGCACAAGGAGAGACTGGTGAATTTACTTGGGATTATAGTGGACGCTCTGATATTCTTAATATTCATAGAAAAAATAAACTATCTGCTGGGAATGCAGAATTAGGTGATTTTACGGTGGACTTTGATTCCTATGGTAATATTATCGGCTTGGAAATCATGAATGCAGCCGACTTTATGGCTCAAATTAATCTGGAGAGTTCTTTGGAAAAGCTTCAAGGTGTAGAGTTAATAACCAAACAAGGGGAAGGAAGCCAGGTGATGTATATTTGGTTAAAATTAACCTTGCCACAGGCTATCGAACATATCATCCCCATACCTGCGCCAGTCATGGCTTAATAATTATTATTTCTCCAATTCCATCATAAAAGTGATCATTTGACTATATATTCTTCAATCCTTCTAAGTAATCCTCGTAAGCAATGGGGGATTTTATACCTGCATCCGCTAATAAATCTAATAGGTCAGTGAGTGGCAAGTGTAATTCTTTACTGGTTTGTTCTAATGATAATTTCCCTAACTGATATTGCCCCAGAACGTAATAAATCCACCCATATTCAATTAGTTCGCGAGCAGCAGAAGTTTTGTCCATTTTTTTATCTATTGACAGTTTTTTAATATGACCTAATTCATGTGGTTTAAATCTAAAACTTACAATTTCATGTGCCATTTTTATCCTCCTTGTATCATTTTAGTGGTATCTTTGATTATTTGGGCATTATACCGCCCATATTTTTCCAAATTTTTTAATTTTTCAAGTGCAATCTTAGTTCCGATCATCTTATTTTTGTGTAAATAGATCAAGCAATGTATTGCTGTTACAAATTGGATGCCTAGTATCTTGGCTGTTTTGATTGCTTTCCAATCATCAGTTGCCACAATATATTCTTCTCTTGCAGCAAACTGGATTGCCTCTGCTTCTCCGATTCCTAAACCAAATTTTTCTGCAAAGGTGAAGGAATTTTTCTCATTTGTTTCATTGATCATTTTTTGTTCCAAAAGGACTTGTATTATTTTCGCATCCTCTGAATTATCTTTTCTGAATATTTCTTCTTTGACTAAAGAGGTGATGATTATTTTCCAGTGGCTCGCAATTGTACGCAGTAGGGTAACTTTAGCCAATAATATTGCCGTTGAGGCATCAAATACATACACTTTATCCATGTAATACTAAGGTGTACTTTAGTAATATATAAACTTTTAGGTTATTCTTTATTACCCCTAAATTTTACTCTGTTTCAGGATAAAGTTGGGAATAGCTCCTAAAGCGTAATATTTTTTCTGGATCGTAGGTGATAAGTCATAAAATTGGCTGATCACTTTTCTGCAATTCTTGTTCCCGCATTGGGATTACAGGAATGGTTGATGCATCTGAATTCTTCTTCCAGATCGATATACATCTCATCTGCAATGATGATTCATCTTTACTCACTTATATAATAATGCTTTCCCCTTTCTATATACTGCTGCTCGACTTTCTTTGGCTTGAAATATCTCTTGGTAAAAGCAATCACTTTTTTTGGATCATATGCGCCGCAGCTATACACATCAATTGAAATAAAGTTGTGTTTTGAGAGAGTGTGGATAACAATGGATGATTCAACCAGCGGCACCCAGCCGGAAAGGCCTGCCTTATCCGGAAATAATTTGCGGTCGGTTCTAAAGATAGTAGGTGGTTCCTGCTTTTTCATCCCAATAAAATCAACCAGTTTGTCTAAATAGCTATAACAATGGTCTAAATCACCACAAACTTTCGGCTTACAGTCATAGCAGTCAAGCAGCAGTTCATACCCAAAAACGTGCTTTTTCTTTTTCATTGAGATTCATTTATCCATCTCTTATAAAAAACTTTTTCTTCATTGTTAAGTGATTGGTAAATGTACATAAACTTTGCAAACTTATTAAGATGAAGCGGCATGGCCTACGCAGCTGCAATGCTTTGGCCATGGAAACTTACGTCGACTAGTTTTAGAAGAAAGCATACATGCATTCAACGTTAAATAGTAGTAATTGATCAGAAAGTAGACTATATTTGTTGTCATTGGCAGCTCTGCGTACGTCATCTAATTTTTGCCGAACTTCCAAAGGGGCTTGGGGATCTCTGCTAAAATATCGGTTTATTTCGTGCATAAGGATCTGAGCTTTATTTTCTAATATCTTTTGGCGTTGCTGTGTGCTCGATCCAGGAGGGAGAATAAGGTCTATCCAGGCAACGATGTCTCTTCCTGTTTGTATTAGCATGCTTTTTATATTGTAGCCCTATTTATAAATTTTTTGTTACTGTAAGGTGGTTTTATGGCCGCTGCGTCTATTTCGCACGGGGCTACCATTGTAACTTCAGATGCAGATTTTTCAACGTAGATTGTATTCGATAGAAACACTTAAAAACATCTAAACTTTACTTCATTAAAAAATAGGTGATACTTTATGAGACTCGTTTTAACAAAAAAACCCAAAAATGTTACTATAGTTGAAAGCTTTCCCGGATTTGGGTTGATTGCAGAAATGTTTGAAAAGAAACTTCAAGGAATCCTGCAAAAGAGCCAGGATGCCCAGGAATTGCAGGAAGAGAAGAAATTGAGCTATGTTGGATAATTATGGGTGTTGAATATGGTCGTACATGCTGGATTTGAAACTGAAGCGGAACTATTGCAAAAGGCAAGTCTTTTTGAGACAGAGGTTAAAGACTATTTGAAGAAGTTTGCCGCTGGCTTGGCAGCAGCCACCCATAAAAACATCGAACACGCGTTGACAAAAGAAGTGGTTTACGAATTTATCAGGCAAAAAGTCTGGCATGATTTCGTGGTTAAAGAAAAAAAAGGTATACTACGACGAAACCCAGTATTAGTTCATATTTCATTCATTTTTCATAATAATCCTGGTAAGCATAACTTTAGAATAGAAGTAAAAGATAAGAGCATTACAGACTATGTCCGAGGAAAAGCTATGGGCATTAAACGTAGAATTTTTGATGCTGCAAGAGAGGTGTACAAGGTGCCTGACACCGATATCTCTGATGATTCAGGTAAACTTACCAGATTAGTTGCGGTGTAGAGCATAATTGTACATTTAAAACGAATAATACAAAAACACTTGACAAGTTGCTCAGCCGTCTTCACAGTGCAAAACATTACTCCTTACTATTTGTTCATAGCGATGGAAGGGAAGAAATTGTGAAAAAAGAAAACTAATCTCCTATAAAAGGTTGGGGTAGAGCATCGAAACACTTAAAAACATCCTCATTTTACTTCCGTATATAAAAACAGGTGATACTCATGAAACTAGTGCTTAATAAAAAACCTAAAAACGTAACTATCATTGAAGGCTTTCCCGGATTTGGGTTGATTGGCACCATTGCCACTGAATTCTTGATGGAACACTTAGAAACAGAAAAAATAGGGATCGTGGAAATGGATGAAATTCCGGCAATGATTGCTATACATCAAAATAAAGTCATTGAACCCATATCTATTCATTATAATAAGCAATATAACATGGTTCTTATTCATGCAATCAATATCGGGAAGGATCTGGGGTGGAAAGTGGCTGATGTGGTTTCAGAACTTGCTAAGCAACTCACCGCCAAGGAAATTATTTCATTAGAAGGCGTGGGATCTCCCAATCCTGATGCCGGACGGGTATTCTTCTATGCGACAGAGGATGGTAAAGTGAGCAAAAAATTATCTGGTGTTGCAGCGCCGCTTAGTGAAGGCATTATTGTAGGTGTCACAGGTGCGTTGCTCGCCAGAAGCATCGATATTCCCATTGTTGCCTTATTTGCAGAGGCGAAGAGCACCATGCCTGACAGCAAAGCAGCTGCTGAGATCATTAAAGTGCTCGATGCGTATGCTGGCTTAGACGTAGATCCAAAGCCTTTGCTTAAACAAGCTGAAATGTTTGAGAAGAAATTGCAGGGGATATTGCAGAAGAGCAAGGATGCAGAAGAGATACAGGAAGACAAGAAATTGAGTTATGTGGGATGAAATTATGAAATTTAAAGGGAGTATTTTTTGGGCCGATGGGAAAAAAGAAAAGAAAGCATTCCCCCTTAATATTATATTGGAAGGCCACTACTTGAACTCAACATACTTAATAGAAGAAGTACAAGAAGAAGGTCACCCTGTTAAAATTGCAACAATAATTGCTGTAATATTTAAAGAAGGAGTCTATGCATTTGATCCTAGATTTTTTAAAAAAGGGGTTACTTTTTTTGCTAGAGTTGAAGGTGGGGGGAGTTGTGTAATACATGTAGAAAAGATTATTAATCATTAGTAAGAGATTGAGTTATGTGGGCTAAAATGCAAAGGAAGAAGCTAAGTGATGCGGTAAAAAATGGTTGAACCTAAATTTACCAATAAAAGAGAATTTAATACTTCAGTTGCTTCATTTCAAGCTTTAGTGAATAATGCACTTACTACTTTTAACGGATCTCTTCAAGCACAGACCAGAATGCAATTAGTGTCTTCTGGAAATTGGCTTAGTGAATTTAATCAGGCTAAGCAGTACGTTCACTATAATGGAATAATCAGAGAGAGAACAAAAAGCATTTTTAAAACAAAACGTGCTTTGGTTAAAATATTTTTTCAATATAGCGATTCTCCTGGTAAAGTTATTTTTTGGATAACAATCTTAGACCCTACTCTGGGAATACAAGTACGCAGAGCAGCCAATGAATCGAGATTACAAGAATTATTTAATACTACTGGCGCTGCTCTTTTTAAATTAAGACCTAAGGAACGGGAATTTAAGATTACAATCGGGAGGCCAGTGAATAATTTAACTTCGCCACTTCTTTGATTTGATGAATATAAGTTTTAATCTATGATTTTAAAATTTAGAATAAACACGGCTTATATGATTTAATCTTTTCTCAAAACATTAATGTTGTGGTTTACTTAATTTCTCTTGTATTTGCTTAAAAGTTTCTTCCTCAAGAAGGCATTGGTGTATCCCTTGATGAGTTTTACCGTCAAATTTAACCTCGCCAAGATAGGCCCTGTTTGAAAGCACCTTTTTAAGCCCATTAACAGTCAAATTATAACGTTTTGCCAATTGGTTGAGGCTGATATCCTCTTGTAAAAAATCGTTGAACAGTTGCTTTACTTTTGGCCCTTCTTGGGAGTCTATTTCCAACTTTTTATCCAGCATTTTATAGCCAAAAGGCGGTTTCGTAATAGCGCCCCCTTCCTTCGATTTTCGCTCCATGCCAAACGAGGTACGCTCGCCGATAATATTACGTTCAAACTCGGCAAAGGCAGAGATAATATGGAACATGAGCTTTCCTGATGCAGATGCAGTTTCAATACGGTCTTGGAGGGAAATAAAGTCAACATTCCACTCTTTCAACTTCTCGATAGTGAGAATTAAATCTTTTAAGCTTCGACTAAACCTATCTAATTTATAGATGACGATGGCCGAGAATCTTTTATTTTGAGCATCGCTTAAAAGTTCCTGCATTGCTGGGCGATGAGTTAAATCTTTGGCAGATTTCCCTTCATCTTTATAGATCTTAAAAAGATCATATCCGAAGGCGGCGCAGTAATTCTTTAAGGCATCTTCTTGGCCGGCTAAAGAAAACCCATGAAGGGCCTGCTCTTCTGTAGAAACCCGGACATAGATAGCTGCTAGCGGCTTGTTTTGTGTACTTAGGGTCACTCAGTTCACCTCTTTCATGTACTTAGGGAGCCCTTAGTATATAAAATTTACGTTAAAACGGCAATTGTCAAAGAAAAAAGATGAATTAATCCCTTTCTTCTCGTTCGAAACAGCCGATGACGTACTCTTTCTTCACCATGCCTGATTTTAAGTTATATCGATCGCTATGATGCAACTTAATCCCCGATAAATGCAACCAGGCCTCTGTTTCACGCACTAATATGCCTTCTAGGCTTATTGACATGCCTGAAACGACCGTATCTGGTAGAAAAAAATTTTGTTCCGTGTGGTGGCCTGAAAGATTAATCAAAAGGTATATTTGTTTACCCAGCAGAGAATCATAATCGGACATAAAGGGCATCAGTCGACTTACCTATTTAAACTTTCCTCGAATTTAATATGTTGTAAGGGTAGAATCTAAATAGTCTTTTGTGTTATAAACTATTTAATTAAAGCTAGGTGGTTGTAGTTTTAACTATTTCTAAATATTTCAATCAATACATGGTTGTTTTAAATTAATTTGTGTTTAAACTATTTATTTTAAAATTGAATTATTTAGAAATGTTTAATCTCTTAATAATTTAATTTATACTTAAATAGTTTAGATTAATTCTTTTACATTTATTTTCCATAAATCTTAAATATAAGTTATATTTTATATCTTATATGACCACAATAGCTGTTAAAGAAGACACTTTTGATATGTTGGAGCATGTCAAAGAACAGATAGAAGCAGATACCTTCGACGAAACCATCAAGATTCTTATTTTACAGCTCAAACAACCAAAAAAATCAATGTTTGGTGCATTAAAACAAGTAAAAGAAGAATTTAAGAGGGATGAAATTGACCGTTTTACTTGATTCGTGGGCGTGGATTGAATATTTTAAAGGCACTTCATTTGGCAAAAAGGCGCAAGAGTACATTGAAAATAAGCAAGAAATTATCACCAGTGCCATTAATATTAGCGAAGTGCAGGGATTTCTTTTGCGTACTAAACCAGGAAAAGAGGCTCAAGAATTCATTCAATTTATGGTGGAGGTATCTTTTGTCATCCCAGTGAATATGCCCATTGCACTCAAAGCAGCTAAATTAAAGTATGATTTAAAGTTTGGTTTAGCAGATGCAATTGTATTGGCAACAGCACGAGAGCATGATGCCATTGTCGTAACAGGCGATGATGATTTTAAAGGGCAGAAAGATGTAGATTATATTGGTTCATAACATTTAAAAAAATTAAAACAAAAAATTACCTTTTAATACCTAAAAATTTCTCAATCCATCGTGTGACAGAATGTGATTCTGTGGCAGCTTTGCCAATGACCATACCGGTTCCTTCGCCAGCATCACCTGAACTGCCATCTCCACCACTGCTGCCACTATCTCCCGAACTGCCGCCATCACTCATCCCTCCACCATCTCCCCCGGATGCTGGAGTGCCACTATCAGCTGATGTACCACTCCCTTCCCAGCTATGCCATCCACCACTATCGTCCTGCCAGGCAGTGGGATTACCATCAGGATCATTGATTGTTGCACCTTCAGGAGAAGTCCAGCCACCACTTTCTGCATCATAACTCCACCCTGTTTGTCCATTGTTAGAATTATCCTGATTAAAGTCTCCAGCCCAGTCAGCATCTCGAGTTTCCCCCGTATTTGAACTCCATTCACCAGTTTGCGCATCTCTGCTCCAGGTAACTCCGCTCCATTCGATATCTGCAACTTGATTTGTGTCTGGATCAATAAATTTACCTAAGGTTGGATCAAAATCATATACTTTATTGGGATCGTAGGGCGCAATACCTGCTTCTAAATTACGAGCGGAAGGAATTTGATGTAAACCTCCACTATACGTTTCTCCGGTATTAGAAGTCCAGGAATTCTCATTGCTGTCGTATATCCATGTAACCCCGCTCCAGATGACATTTGCGCTCGGCTCACCGGTCTGTGCATCTAAATATTGTCCAGTTGCCGGGTCAAAGGTATATCGTTCATTGACTTCTGCAGTTATTTCACCTGGTTTCCAGGTATTTGATTCTGGATGATACACGTCTCCGGCATTGCTTTCCCAGACTTGGGTTGCTTCATCCCAGGTCCAAGCCTCCCCTAGCTCTGTTTGGTAATCCCCTTCGTCTTCGTGGCCTATGGGAGCGATCACCGTTGCATCAGGAGTGTAGACTTCTCCATCAGATGAACTCCACGCATGTGTTTCTGGATCATAAGTCCACAATGTACCTCTGGGGTCGGCAAATTCATATCGCTGGTCATCATAGTTGTAATCCATAGCTTCATGAAAATAAACCCCCTCTCCCGGGCGATAAATCTCTCCGTCTTCACGAACAAACGTATCGTAGACCGGGTTGTAATCATACCATATTGCTTCCTCATCATGCCTAAATTCAAATCCCGTGGGATGATAATTAAATAATCCTCCTTCGGGAAGATCATATGACCCTGGCGGATATGCAAAGGTTTCTATTCTCCCATCAGGCAAAGTAACGTCATAGCCAGTAGCATAATAATGATAAGTTGCTATTCCTTCAGAAGTTTCCTTCGTATAACTATGCTGCTCATTGCCTTGTTCATAAGCAGTAGGAACAACAAACTCTTCTGGAAATTTTTCTTCATATTTCAACCCTAATGGAGTGGTGTAGGTATAGCCTTCCTCTGTGAATTCATAGACATAACCGGTGAGGGGATCTGTGTACGTATAATCTTGAACAAAACCACCTTTGGTGGAAATCTGGTCCGAAAGTAATTCTTTAATCTCCCGATTTCTGTTAAATCCATCCGGATCATAATAAGACCCTTCATCAACAACTTCGATCACGGGAGGAACATAGGGAAGGCCAAACGCACGTTCATACTCATCACGATAATATTGGGTGAGCGTTTCAAATATTTCTTCATCATTTTTTCCTTCCTCTTGAAGCTGCGTTTGCAATTGCTGGAAAGATTCTTCACTAACGGCAAGATAGAGTGCCAATTCGTTCCTGCTCTGCTGGGCCCAATTGTCAAAATTATCCGCATACTCGGGATGCTGCTCAATCCAGCGATCTAAACTTTCTTCATATTCGTCCAAGTATTCCTGGCTGTCTTCAATCTCTTGTTCCTGAGTAAATTCTACTAAATCTACAAGCTCTTGTGAGGATACATCTCCTTCGAGAAAACCTTCAGCATTATCAAGCAAATGTTTTGCGGCCGTAAACTGGCCAAAAGATTCACCATATCTTCCGTCAGCATAGGCATTCTGGCATTCATCTAATCGTGCCTGTGCTTCCGCAACCAATTCCGTCGCTGCGGCAGGCACATCTGTACCTTGGGCCACTGCCTGAGCTAAATCTGCCTGTACCCGTTCAAGCTGCAGCTGCACTTGTGCCAACTCTTCTTCCACCTCTTCCCGATATTCATCTGCTAATCCTGCTTTCACTTCTACAGCTTCAATTTGAAATTTTGCATCTAGATGAGTTATACTTTGTTCTTCAGCAATAGCATCCACGATTACTTCTTCCTGATTTTCAACAGCAGTTTGGACATTAGTAATCTCTTCTTCCAATGCTCTTGCTAAGTTTTCTGCCCGCTCTGCTGATAATTCGCCCGCCGTCACTAAATGTTGCATGTTTTGT
>CAYOKQ010000007.1:26339-31122 GCA_964404595.1 uncultured Methanosarcinales archaeon
GAGCATTTCCCGCATATTTTCTTGTTCTAGAGCAGCTTGTTTAATACCATGGATAAAACCTACATTATCTCCCCTCGCCTGAGATTCTTCCAGTACATCAATCAGATCATTCTCTAATTCTTCTATTTCCTTGAAAGTATACTCAGCCAGGTCATAATTTCCAGCTTCAATCATCGCATGAAATTCTGCATATCTCTCATGTATCAAGGCCTGCAGTGCTGCTGCTGCTTCTTCAGGCGCGTTGGCATTAGCTACCTGAATATCTTCCCACCACCGCTCAAACCCATACCAGATTGAGTCAGGAGTTGTACCTGGGTCACCTAGAATTTCATCGACAGTCTCCCCAGTTTCAGGATTTACATATACGGGATGACTTGGGGCTAAAGCGACCGGAATTACCGCCAATAAACACGCCAAAATGCTGAGAAATTGCTGAAACGATCTTTTTTTCATACTACACCTCTTGGAAATAATATAGGTGAAAACTTTAGACTATATTAACTTATCTTTGTTTTATAAATATCAAAGAAATTATTCCAGTTAAAGCTAATTGGGCCAAAGGACTTATTCCGATTCCAAAAACAGTAGGCATTGCCAAAGCATACGCCCATCTTCCTAAGCTCAAGTTTATTACCTCTATAAAAATTCCGATAATAAGACCTAAAAAAACAACCACCAAATAATCAGACGTGCTTGGCTTGTTTATCCAATCGATATTTTTATTTTTTAGCGAGACGACCGCAAAAATACCAAGTATAATTATCATATCAGTAAAAGAAGCGATAATTAAATGAGGGTATTTTGGAATTCCAGATAAATCGACATATAAAGAATGATGTGAGAATTCCCAGATAATATTTAAAACCAGGGCAATGAGTCCGGCAATAAAAAAGCTTTTTTTAGGAGTCATAATTGAAATTAATTTACGATATAAAATTCTGTAAACTCAAATTAACAATATTTTCCTTTGCCTGCATCTCTTTAAATTTTGGATCTAATTTTAAGAAAAGCTTGTCGCCATAAAAAGTGCGAATAAACGGGACTTTTTTATGCACCAATGCAGAAATACAATCGGGCACTAAGGAAGCAGGCAGCCCGGTTTTGACTGCAATTTCCTGAAAGCAAAGAGGAGATTCTTCCGTATATAAAGCCAAGAACACTTCTTTCTCTATTTGGGTCAAGGCAAAATTTTTAGCACTGATGGGTTGCTGTGATAATTGCATCTGATCGACGCGGCCAGCAAGCTTATCCAATTTCTGATCTATTTCATGAAGATAGTCAAACAGAGCCTGAATTTCGTGCGTGTTTTCGTTGATAGCACACAAATGTTCCTCAAATTGCTGCTTGAGTTCAGGAAAATCATCCAATGTTGTTTGCATAGCTCTCACTGCCTCGTTATTGTTTTTCTCTAAAGAGCAAGCGCATCTTTCACCTGCTTTTGCAGAGAATAAATCTCTGCGTTTCTACCACTCCCCGATATGCAGTAATTTTGTTTTAATTTAAATAGCTTTCGTTTGCTGTTTAAATAGCAGTGTACGCTGGTATACAAAAAAGTAGATTAGGTATGAAATCGGCAGATTTTTAAAATTGAAATAGTCTGGATCCATTATGCATTCAAAAAAAGAATTAGAAGTGTATCTAAGCAAACTTCGCACTTTTGAATCTCCGGCGTTGGAATTAGAACAATATGCTACCCCTTCGTCTATTGCAGCAGAATGGATCTGGAACATGGCCCTAAAACGAGAGGTTGCCGGAAAAATAATTCTTGACGCTGCCTGTGGCCCGGGAATTTTAGGCATAGGATTACTTCTACTCGGAGCAAAAAAAATATATTTTGTGGATAAAGATGTGGCAGCAATGCAATTGTGCATTTCCAATTATAATCTGGTTAAAGCAGAGTATGAGATCGGTGAAGCAGCGTTTATTGTGCATGATATCTCATTGTTTGATGGCGAGGCAGATATAGTGGTTCAAAATCCGCCGTTTGGAACCAAGCAAGAGCATGCAGATAAGAAATTCCTGGAAAAAGCATTTTCAGCAGCTCCCCTGGTGTACAGCATGCATAAATGGTCAACGGTTAAATTCGTGGAAGCAATCAGCAAAGATTATGGGTTTACAATTACAGAAGTGTGGCGATATGAATTTCCAATTAAAGCAGCATTTTCCTTTCACCAGAAGCCGAAAGTGCTCGTTGATGTGGGATTGTGGCGGATGGAGAGGAATTAAGAACTTATTTCTGTTTGCTTGGTAGTATTTATGCCGTAAGAATCATTGCTTTTAGAGATTCTTGCTTTTGTTGTTTATGTGCATCCATTGCCTGCCGTATTAAAGCCGCTTCTAATTCCAATATTTTCAGGGTTACAGGATTAGTCGTGTTTAATGTATATAATTTTGTTTTTCCAAAAGTACGGGTTACTTTAACAATACCTTTATTTTCTAACTCTGGCCAATAATTAAAAAGAGATGCTTTTGATATTTCTGCACCAATAGTAATATCTTTTTTAGTAAAATCTAAGCCTTTATTATCTACAAAAAAATCAATAATGCGAAACAGGGGCATATTTCCAGTTAATTTGATGAGGAGAGAGTCTTCTGACATAAGAATGATAAAATATAGAAAAGTATATAAATATTTCCTTTCAAGGTCTAATTTTGTGGACTTATGGAATGGACCAATAATGAGATAAAAGGGAAGATATTACACAAATTGGTTCGTTTCGGTAAGTTTGAACATAGCCATACTGCCATTGAACATCTCCAAAAAGGTTTTCCAGGGCACTTGGGCGCAAGAATTAAGGAAAATATCGATGAACTCAAAAAAGAAAAAATTCTGTTAACCAAACCAACTAACTATGGCATGCACGTATCAATAAATGTTGATATGACTGATAAAGTGATGGAATATATTAATTTATTTCTTAAACGGAAAGAATAGGGAAAAAATAAAGAGGTTCTAATTTCCGAAGAAGGTTTGAATTCCTTTTTCAGTGAAGCTTTTTCCAAATTCGCTGTTTACCCATTCTTCTCTGGAAGCATACTGCAATAACGTTCTTTGTACGACTGATTCTTTTTCAGCAGTATTATTTAAATTATATTTGCGGCTGTTCGCATAAATAATGGCTTGATGCAAGTGCGCTTTATATCTAGCAAGGCAAACCATAAAAATTTATAAACTCTTCGTCACTTCCAGCTTTAAGTGATAGCATGAAAGTCACCATCGACACCCAGCATGATTCTGTAGAAGATATTCATAAAGTGTATCAAATTCTGGCAGATATATTACAACGAAAAAACAGCGACAAAAATAGTGAAGCGCCGCCTACCGCAGCGCCCGTTGACACCTCTAATTTAATGAGTATGTTTGATACTAGCGAACCGTCCAAAAGTGTTCCTGAAAAGGCCCCTGACTTTAGTAGTTTTCTTAATTTAACCAAGCAGACCGAAAAGAAAGAAGAAAAGTTTGAAATTGAATATTACTGACTTACAAAAGAAGGACCGCGGTTTTATCTTTTGCTAAAAGAAAAACCACCAGAAAAATTATAAATTGGCCCCTATTTGGAAGCTTATGGATAGCACAATTACCTATGGACGCTTGGATGTTCCTGAAGGTCAAAGATATATGGCTGGCATAAGTATTGATGCTATTGTTGAGGTTGCTAATGTGATGTATTCTGGAAAAGCCAAAGTTACTCCTGTTGTTCGAGATGACCTTCCCAAAGAATACACTTGTTCAATAATGGCCGTCGAAAATTCTGCCAGTTGGAGAAAGTACGGAACATATCTCTTGATTAAGAACTACGAAGAATATGAATCTTTTCATGAACAATTTCCATATGGTTAATTTCTTTCAAAAAATGAATACTAACACAACTCCCGCTGCTATGAGAATGGAAAAATATTTTATTACCATTTTACCAAATTCTTTCCCGCCAAGCCAATATGCAATTGCTCCTTTCACTGCTGTATTGGTGATGACAGCAATGAGAATTGCGTTGGATGCGATCACCGATGATAACTCTCCTTTGGCCAGCTGTGACAGTGATAAAGTTATGGCATCAACATCTGCAAAACCAGATAAGAAACTTACCACGTACACACCCTCAGTTGCCAGATAAATATGGGCTAACTTTACCATTGCTAAAATAAATGCAAAAATAACCCCAAACTGAATCGCTGGTTTAAGCGCCAAAGGCGTCCCCAACTCTATCTTTCCTTGGGCTTGCGCAGATCTCTTCCAGAGCAGATATGAAAATAGCAAGGTCAGCAGGATCAAGAGAAGCAGAGGAAGAAAGATTACTGTAAATAAGGTTCTATTTATCACAAATACCTCTATCAAAACCCGCAGAAACATGACGCCGTTGGCAAGCAGGATCCCCAGCACTAAAGTGCGATAAATTTTTTTTTCTTTCACACTTCGCTGCGCAAAACTAATGGTAGTGGCAGTGCTGCTCACTACTCCTCCCAACATAGCTGAAAGCACTATGCCGCGCTCACCAAACCATTTCATTAGTGCGTAGCCGACAAATCCAATGCCGGAAATAAAAACAACCATCAACCAGATAAAATGAGGGTTAAATAATCCATACGGCCCATAGTTCTGGTCGGGAAGAAGGGGTAGGATAATAAAAGCGATGACGGCAAATTTTAAGGCTCCGCTTAGTTCTTTTTCGCTCATATGCCGGGCAAAATGGTGCAGCATGGAGCGTGAATATAAGATGACGGCAATGATGATGGTAAGAATAATTGCAAATGACAATTCACCATAATATGAAAGCACTCCAAT
>CAYOKQ010000007.1:31132-40787 GCA_964404595.1 uncultured Methanosarcinales archaeon
ACGTGGCTCCGCTATGCTTTCGGTCTGTAACCTTAAAATACGCGATGCCGATGAGAAGCCCCAGCAATACCATACCCAAAATAAGAACCCATATAGAGATGATCTCTCCAAAATAAGCAGCGAGTGCCCCAAATAAAGTAATGAGCGGGAAAGTTCGAATGCCGGCAAATTTATGGCCACGTTCTTTACGCAGGGCATATTCTCTCTCTAAACCAATGAATGCGCCTAAAGCTAAGGCTATCAGAAAATGCTGAATCAATATTGTTTCCATCTATGCACCAGGTAATAGCAAAGAATAGGGATTTATATAAGTAGTAGTTGCACCAGGGACAAACATTAGATTTGCAGCTCTATATACCCAAAATTTATATGCCCCTTTCTTTGGCAAAAAGGTCATGAGACGAGAACATACCATTTCTTTTGACCGGGCCATAAAAGCTGAAAAAGCCATACGCACTTTTTTACTGCGAGAATCAAATGTAGTACGATTTACGGAAGTGCACTGGAGTGAACTAAGCCCTCTTAAACTAGAAAAATTAGGCGGAGATGAAGATATTAAATTTATCAATGCCCTTAACATGCTGCATCCATTTTTTATCAAGAAAATAACCAACAACAAACGGTTCAATGATATTCCCCAACGAAAATCTTTCAAGTATAATCATTATTTTTTTCGATTAACACCTAAACTCAAGAGGTTACTTACCAAGGAAACTTTATTCTGGAGTTCCATGCCGCCCTATTCTACTAGTTTCTATGGGTTGGAGGATCCCACTTTTTACAAAGAAGAGGGAATGATTGGAAGCATCATTACACATGAGCCGATTGCTATTTTGTATCTCACCGCTTCAGAAAAAAAAGAATTACAGCGAAAAGGTGTTAAATTTGATTAGCTTTGGGGAGCAGATATTGTAAAATTAATCTAAAACCGTGCTCTTTTTTTTCCGAGCCAACCCATGGTCTGGGCGACTGGATCATACGTCGTATTCCACTCCCTCTTTTTCTCAATGATTGAACAGATCCGCTATCTTGTTTAAAAATTTGCATACAGCGGTGTGCAAGACTAAAGTTTTGACCTGGATCATCAATAATAATTATCGCTCCCCGCTGTGCCCCCACCAAGCGAAGGGAAACTTCTCCCAATTCACCAAACTGTGTACCATGCTCGATAGCATTGTATAAACCTTCAGTGACGCAAAGAGCCGGGAGTATATCAATATCTTGTTCTAAAAATAAGGGATGTTCAGAACCTATACTATAACCTAGCTGATTTGCACGGGCATCGTAACCTAATTGCCTTGCATACGCATCTAAACATGAAAAAATGTGTGTTCTTTCTCTGGTGCAATCAAGCTGATGCCAAGCTTGCCGATATTCAGCGCTGCGGGTATTTGGTGCGGGTATTGGGTAATTGCTTAAATCCTCCAGGCACTTAACCAGAGCCGAGTCCTTGCTAAATTGCCATTGAATATCCCAGTAATTCTCTTTAAGCTTAACGACGTAGCGCTGATCTTCCTGATTTCGTTGAACGCAACTTAAGACATCATTAAATAATGGCAATTGTGAAATTTGTAACGTTTCACCAACGTTAGTATAGGCAAGTTCAAGAGTAAAAGATAAATCTATCATTTTCCAAAGAACATCTTCACTATTTTGTGAGAGAGAGAGAGTGTTAGGCTAGATTTTCTTTTGATGTAAGCAAACCCGCTCTTTTCAATCGCTTTAATTTTAATTTCTTAAACACTTTAAAGCCACCTTGATGCGGACGTATTTTATATCTTCTTTTTTGTCTGGTATGAATTTTTCGTGCCATAATCAGCAGGGAAATGGAGCGGCTTATAAAGTTTTCTGCCTAGAGCGAACATTGTTTGCAGCGTATGAATTTGGAAGGGAATTTGCAGACACTTCAGTTAGTCAAAATGCAGCGAAGATATTGAGCATGCGTATTGCAGATTATCTGCATCGTCCAATGAAAGAAAATGAACAATAATATTATTGAAGAATAATATAATGTATTATAGATTACCACAAAATATAAAAGCATAAAGACAAGACTGCTGTTTATGGATATCACCCGAAGACAACTGTTTATCGGCATTGGCGGCGCGTTCTTGGTTGGAAATGGATGCAGCACAAAAAGGCAGCACGGTACTTCTACTTTTGAGTCAAATTTACCTTCAGCTCTAGAATCGCTGGTGCTGGAAGGAAAAGGAAATGAATCTGTATTTAACCCTTCAATTAGCGAAGATGGTCATTTTTTAACCTGTTTTGAGGGTAAAGCACAAGAGGTAGTGCGTGAGCATTCTGACGAAGTCAAACGGATGTATGCCAGCCGTGGAGAATCTCTGGGTTCTCCATCGCGTGATTATATTTATCCACAAACACCTTTGAAAGTTATTGATCGTGTCAAGAATAAAGTGATTGCATCATTGCAGCCGCCAGAAGGATGGAATTGGCTCTGGCGACAAACACCTACTTTAACCGGTAACTACGTGATTGCCGCTCTGTTTAAAGGTGACCCGCACGCATTTACTCTTAATAGAAAAACGTATACTGCACAGGTGCAAGAAGGCGGGCTAGCGGTCTTTGATTTTCGCACGAATACATCAGAAATAATTTCTTTGGGAGGTAGAGCCATCGTAGGAACCCTACGCTCATCTAAAGAAAAATTAATTACGTGCTATACCGCCGCTGACCACAATACAGGATCGGTATATGATCTTACTCGTCGATCAAAATTACATACACTGCCTGATTTTGTTGAAGCAGAGCATAATGGGGGCGCAACAGGCGATATTTCTGAGGACTATATTGTTTTTACAGGACGAGTTCCTATAACAAACTGTGATAAGCTTGATCCAAGAGCAGGACGTACAAGCAGCCATATATATTTAATGGATTTAAAAACAGGAATTGTCGAACAACTAACTCGAAATTCTCATGCCTTAGCCGGATTAACATATTCTCAAGAGCAGCAGCCCAGAATAAGCGGGAGATACGTTGTGTATAATGATGATACTTTCCTTGCGCATCAACCAGATGATATTAATCAAGGAGAATGGGTTCACGTATTACGTGGTATGACTATTTCCAGAACCAGCTTAGGACAAACAATTGATCAGCGAAACTTTGTTGGTTATACTCAATTACCAGCTGGTATGGCAAAAATTAATGAATACGCTCAAGGAAAATTTTTTTGGGATGTGGATATTAACAGGAATGGAAACGTATGTGGAATTAATAGTTTAGGAGAATTGATCTGGAATGGCGATGCTAAGTTTAAATCTTCTCATCATGATTTATTCACAGATTTAATTGCTGCCAATGAACGTGATGTAGCCGTATTTGGCACTAAAGTTCGTGACGAGGGACAAAGAGACCGAAGTTTTGTTGTGTATCAAAATAGTTAGAAAATCATTTTTCCCATAACCATATATCGCCTGTTCTTTTGAGCGTAATGATTCACATACTGCACGTATTTCTGCACTCCTGCTTTTCGTTCCACTATCGCCAGCATATCGGCAGCAAGGGGCAGTGAAATAAAGTTCCCCTCTTCATCTTTGTAGAAAATATAACCATTGCCCCTCTCATCCCAGTCGTGAGTGAAATCGAAGATGAAATCAAAGCCCGGCTTTTCCACAGTTGTATCAGAAAGGACAGTATAATCTTTCCAGCTAAAAGTATAAGCTCTGGCATCAAGCAGTTGTACTTTTTTGTTGAGGATAGAAGAAAGAAAATCGAGAAATTCTTTTTGGTTGAACCATTTGGAAATAGCCGGCGGCAAATTTGCAGCCGCATACGAATGGGAAACACGTACAACTTCTTTTTTATAATATAAACGGATGATCTGCTGGCGTAATTTCATATAAAACTCCCGTTCTAGAAATTTAAATAAGACGGTACTGGGAAAATCATCTTTGGAAAGAAATTCCTGCTTTATTTTTTCAATAGTTTCTGCAGCCAGATAATTCTTATTGATCATGAAACCACCCGCTGATCGCAATCCTTTGCACATCCCGTACGACTTCGGTAACTTCATGAAATGATCTTTCAGAAACAAGAAAAAAAGAGAAAGTATTGAATTTGGGGATGATGGTGGCATTGATATCTGCTGGAACTCCATTTTGCGATGAAAATAAATTCAAAGCTCCTCCATCATTTTTATCCATATCAGAGAGATAGAGAAAATAGGCTATCTTTCGCCCTTCCAGCCGATCGTCATGGCACAGCAAATAATCTGTGTCTTCGTATAGTGTTCCGGACATATCAATAGTATCTGCTTTTAAAGAAGCAGAAGTTAGATGGCTTAGATAAGCGATAAACCAACTTGAGGAGAGAAAGGTTTGAAATTCCTGCAATACCTTATTCTGTATAGCACCAAAATCTCCGGTTTGCTTAAATTGAAATAAATCTGCCTGCTGGGGGGTAAAATGCTGCTCCGATAATGCTTTGAGAACGGGAATCATCTTCCCCGATATAAAGAAATTTTTTAATTCCAGATATGGAAAGGGCTTTTGGCGGGGAAATAATTTGCGCAAGCGTTCTATTTCATCTGAAGAAAGATATTTGGGAGAAATCCATTCTTGAAGGTTAGGAAAATTCACTGTCAGCATTATAAAGCACTCATTAATAAATTTATGCCGTCCTCTTGAGCGTATCTTTGGACTACATTCAACACTATTTGTTGTGCCAATTGAAGTGAATCTTCGCGGATATGCTCAATCGTATCGGAATCGCGATGGTAGGTTCTAAATGTATGCGAAGCGCTGATTTTTCTCATAATGATGAGAGGATCAACCAAAGAAGAATGTTCCAATACTCTGGTGATATCCTCGAGCATTTGGCGATCTTCTTCATGAATTAAAGTTAGACAGATGGAGTTTTGTACCTGCGCATCAAGAAAATTCTGATGATCACCACTGTGCCCATGGGTATAAGGAACAAAATGAGCATCGGCTGCAGATTCTTTCAAGATTTGACAATAAGCGCTGCTTTGATGGTCATATGGCCATAAGGTCGGAATAGAACCTTGGCCCACCATTTCCATATTGAGAACGGCTGCTATATCTTTAACCCCTTCTTGCTGGATATACGCCTTTGAGCCCAGCAATCCTGTTTCTTCGGCATCAAAAAAGGCTAAACGGATAGGCACTAAAGCGGGTGTGTTACAATATAATGAAGCAATACCTAAGAGAACTGCAACTGCTGAAGCATTATCATTGGCACCAGGGCTTCCAGGAAAAACATCATAATGGGATGAAAGCAATATTTTTTTCATGGGGCGCCCCTGATAAGGCAGATCAGCCACAATATTAGCCTTCTTTCCGGGATCAAAAGCTTGTATCTGTGGATTCAATTGAAGCGTATCCAAATAATCATTGATAATGAGCGCCCGCCGGGAATCGTTTTTGCCAGCTAGCCGTTCCACTAAAGGTTTCATAAGAGTCATTTTTAAGTTATTACTAATTGGTAGTTTATTAATCTTGTGGTAATATTTATTAATATCACTGAAAATAAGAAAACATGGCAGCTGAATTCAGAATACCTTTGGAAGTATTAGCTGCAGAAAATAATCTCTTAGGAAAATTACACGAAGTGTTGAAAACAAGGATTGAACGTTTGCAAGGATATATTTTTTCTTCTAAGATCAGGCCGATTTTATTTAAAGATTCTTTCGCAGAAAGCAAATCAGATACGGTTTTACGCATTCAAGTAGAGATCAGAACCATAATCAATCTTAATGAACAGCTTACCAGTAAAACCTCTTTATTTTTGGGAAAAATACGACAACAGAATCTTTTTTCTCAGCAAAGGCATTCTCACCAAACCATTGCCTATATGTATAATGCTCTCCATCATCAGCGAAAGATACAAAGCATATTGCAAGACCTTGAAAAAAGCCTGCTGGCCCTGCGCACTACCGTGTCACCAGCACAGATGCAGGCAATTGCCAGAGAATTAAGAAGATTATTTTCTAATCTCGAAAGATTAAGTGCAGAAAATCAGAATTATCTACAGGATTTCCAAGGAAGATATAGGATTGAACGGCATCTACGCCAGACGTATGAGGGTTTATTAGAGCAGAACATCTTAAAGAAAACCAATGGATGGAAATATTTACAAAATGGGGATATCTGGGTTTCATTTAAAACTGCATCTTACCTGAAAAAAGAATATTTGTCGCGATGGATAGCTAGGATCAACGGGTCGCAAGTTACTCATGTTGCACTTTTTCTACATGATGCCCAAGGCTATCCGGCAGTGATTCAATCTAACAAAGGGATGATGGCGGGAATGAAAAGATTAGAAGGATTGGTTGAAGGTCAAGTGTATATCATTTTGCGGCCAAAATTGAGTTCAGGACAGCGGATACAATTATGGAGGGTGGTGCGTGAGATGATACAACAAAAGATTTGGTATTCGAAAGCAAAAATCATTGCGGTGATCCCTTCCCTGCTTCTGAGTAAAGCGGTAAATGCTTTTTCACGCCGCTCCATCCCTACCGGAAATATTTTAAATTCGGTTACTGCCAATATGTTCTGCAGTGAATTTTTAAACGAAGTGTTTAAGAGAATCGGATTCTATCTTACGCCCAAGAGCAAATATAGTTCTATGGTTCTCCCCGCAGATATTATCGCCTCTTCTGAGGTAGAATATGTGGGATTATTGTTTGCTGATGACAAGTACACCAAAGAAAAAATCATGCGAGAATTAGTAGAGGGAGTGAGAATCTAATAGATCACTGCCACCACGACTCCCTGCACGTCCTCAAAGCGAACTTTAAACGGATCGCGAAAATGATTATTATCGCCTTTTACCAGATAATAAGCACCTTTGTCATCCACTCCTTTTTCAATAACTCTGTGAATTAAAATCCCATATACTGTCTGATATGATATAACGTCTCCTACGTTGATAGCATTAGGATCGGTAGGAGTTATTTCGATGGCATTAGCTGTTTCATCGATAAACGGATCCATCGAATTCGTATTCGTAAAGCCTGCCCATTTGGCCCGAGGAATATCCAGAATAACCTGCTGGGGATAGACTTTGATCTGGTTTTCTGCAATCCAGTCGCTTGGAGAACTGTTTTCCCTTCCCCCAATAAAAGCCGGCAGCTGCGCGGTGGAAAATAAAGCCAGTATCACTAACAGTATCGTAATAAAAATAACCAAAGCATAACCTTTCATAAACCAGGCGACACCATTTATCTATTTAAAGATATATGTTCTATAGTGTATAATAGAACAAACATTATGTGGGCTATTTATTACAAAATGCTTGTTGAAAGCGATAAATATATAAACTACCCACAAGTAGTAATCTAAAATGAAGGTCCCGGAAAAGATATTTACAGGCTTGCTGGGTTTAAGCATTATTACTTTAAGCATCTTTGTTGTTTTATTGATATTTTCACCCACACCAGTAGAACAACCCCCCTTTAAAGCAATTACGATCACCCATATCAGCCCTCTTTTGCCTGTTGATATTGAATATGAAGCTCTCATTTCTATACCTACAGAAGGCGGATTTGGCTGGAGTTCTCGCTCGAGCGAAAAAGATGAGGAAGATGAAGCAGATGATGATGAACCTGATGGAGACGATGAACCTGAAGAAGAAGAAGATCAGATCGGCGAGGAAGATGAGGAAATACCGACTTTGCTGGAAGTTCCTCCTGCTGATTACAAAATCGCATTTATCGGTGATTCGGGCCTGGGAGAAAATTACCGCCGGGTCCTTGAATTAATTCGGGATGAAGGTACAGATGCTGTCATTCATGCCGGAGATTTAGGTTATGATGAAGGGGGCAGTGAAACACCGCAGTTATGGCTCGATGTAATTGAAGCAGTGCTTGACCCCGTTGCTGACCAAGGAACTTTTCCTTACTTTTTTACCATGGGAAATCATGATGTCAGCTACTGGAATGATGACAACGGCTATCGGGAGATATTAGAAACCAGGCTTTCACGATTAGACGTTGACTATGAAGGCGATCCGGCTTTACTTGGCGCGCGAACAAGTTTTGTGTATAATGGTATTGCCATTACCCTCACAGCCCCGGGTGAAGATGAAGATGTTGCTGGTGAAAATCATGCTGGATTTATCGAAGAGCAATTGGAAGATAACTCCCAGCTGTGGGATATTTGCGCTTGGCATAGAAACCAACGGGCTATGCAAGTTGGCGGAAAGGGCGATGAGACTGGATGGGAAGTATATGAAACATGCCGAGAATTAGGTGCAATCATAGCTACGGCACATGAACATAGTTATGGCCGGACAGAAGTACTGCGCGATATGAGCGAGCAAATCATTGCTGATGACTTATCTCCCTACATTATCCAGCCGCAGCAGACCTTCGCATTTCATAATGGGCTGGGCGGGCAATCTATTCGCAGCCAGCGAAGTGATATTGAAGAATTAGATTATTTTGCCAGTGTTTATACCGCAGACCAGAATGCCACGTATGGGGCTTTATTCATTGAATTTCATGTTGACGACAACCCCCGAAAAGCACATGCCTATTTCAAGAACATAAATGGAGAGATCATCGATGATTTTGAGATATATAACAATACTCCCGAAATAGAAGGAGAGGGGGAAGAGGGAGAAGAGGAAGGAGAAGAAGAAGGAGAAGAACCTATCCCTCCAGCAGGCTTTGTCTATGCTGATGGAACGCAGCTTCGCCTGAATGGAAATCCCTATCAATTTATCGGATTTAACGTCTATGGGCTGGCAAATGATGATGAGATTTATGATTGCGGGCCAAGCGCCAATCATGGCGAGAATCCAGAAGAATATTTAGAAGCATTATTTTCTACATTAAGTGGGCAGGGAGTTAATGCCATCCGATTTTGGGCTTTTCAAAGCTTTACTGAGAACGGGGAAGATTTCACCGGCATCGACCGGGTAATTAATTATGCAAATAGGTATAATGTAAAATTAATTCCTGTTTTTGAAAATCAGTGGGAAGATTGCACCCAGGGAGGAGAAAAATCCAGCCAATGGTATGAGGAAGAATATCAAGATGAGTATGGTGAGTACGATCTTTCATACCCAGAATACGTAGAACGAATTGTATCCCGCTATGAGGATGAACCGACCATCCTCATGTGGCAGTTGATGAATGAAGCAGAAAGCGAGGATGCGCAAGACTTGTATGATTTTACAGTTGAGATGTCCGAATTAGTTCATTCTATCGATCAAAATCATTTAGTCAGTTTGGGGACTATCGGAACCGGGCAAGAGGGTACTGACAATGAACATTTTGAACACTTGCATAACATTGATACAATTGATGTGGTGGAAGCACATGATTATCACCATGAGCAGGAAGCATGGCCCACTGATGGGTTTCATTCCATTGATCGAGCCTGGAGGGTGAGCCAAGAAGTTGGAAAACCATTTTTCATCGGAGAAGCAGGAATTAGTGTTGACGATGATGATGGCGATATCGAAGAGATAGAAAGGGCAGTATTATTTGAAGAAAAAATTCGAGCTGCACAGGACCATGGCGTAGCTGGATATTTGATCTGGCAGTGGGATAATGACGAAGAAAATTATGGTGAAGGCTGCGGCGGGGGATATTGTGTGACTGAAGGAGATCCAGTGCTGGACATAATACAACATTTTTCATAACTGCCTAAGTTTCATAATG
>CAYOKQ010000008.1:0-19652 GCA_964404595.1 uncultured Methanosarcinales archaeon
CTGGATCACCAATTTAGCAACATCATCCATATCTACTGCCCTAACTTTTCTGGCAATTTCCATCTGCCCCAGCAATTTGTCTTCCATGGTAGGGGCCGTTTTATATGCTGAACACTGCACCCCTTTATTGATATTGTCCACTGGATGAGTATACCCCCACCCTTCGTATTGTGCGGGAGTTCCCAGGCGGTTATTGAGCTGTTCAATTTTTTCTTGCTTTTCACCATGCTTGACATCCCGAGGATTTTTCAGCTGCAATGCTGCCTCGTAAAGTTCTAAAGGATATTGCCATACTACGTCCATGCCGTGGACCTGGTCATCAATTTCGGTGGGATTAAGCGACGCAGTCAGAACTAAAGGGCTATCCATAGTCGACCCCCGGGTATTGGGTAAAAATTTACGGGAAAAATTGAGTAAAGCATCCATCAGCAATATGACGCACGCTTCATCGCCGTCACAGTCCCTTCTCAATCCAGCATGATACATAGGGTGTGTAAATAATCCCTGCGTTTGTGAAAAACCAATTATTCGTCCGACCAGCCCGGCGGAGATGTGGGGCGCCAACCCGATCACCAATTGCCCAACCAAATCTTCTTCTTTTGTTATAGAATAAAATGGTTCCAAGCCATAAAAGTTCACCAGCAAATTATCGATAAAATTGGCCACTTTATGGAGCACTTGAGAGGCCGATTCCTCCAAGGAGTTGAAGCCTGGCAAAATAAGGTCCTGCGGCTTTAATTCCAGTATTTGGTTGGTGTCAGCTAATTCCCTTCCGAGAATATCCTGATGATACCCCAGCTCTTTCAATTTTTCGATGGAAGTGCCGATCTCTTTGGGCTTAAAATGGGTTATGGGCAGTTCCGTACAGTCGTATCGAGTGGTCCCCTCTTTATTGACGTAAATTCCATGTTTGGCCCGCAAGATGCCTTTGGCCAAATGTTCCACGACGTGATCTTTGTTGGATGTTCCTCGTATCCCTTTGATTAAGTCCGGATATACATTTTCCCGCAGCCGCTCCATCGCTTGGGTAAAAAAATAATTGATATCCAGATCAAGCGACTTATAAGGGGTTCCTTTCCCATGCCGGCATGAATCTTGCTCTAAATCCCCACAGAGGCGGCAGGAATATTTCTGAAGGCATTTTTGCCCGCATTCTTCACAGCGTGCATAAATCATGGATTTCTGGCAGGCCCCGCAGTAGAACAAAGGAAAAGTACTATGAACTTTTCCTGCTTTAAGTGCTGCCTGGACGCTGCGCAAGCGATCACCTTCCTCTCCGACTGGAAACATAGCCTGCGGCGATCCGGTCATCTGCCGCATTTTTGCTTTCTCTGGGCGGCCCATCCGAGCACCCACGAATGTTCCAGCTTTATCTTTTATCAATACTGGAGAAAAATGATCCAGAAGTTCCAGCCCGTTCTGGGCCGATAAGGTCTGAATTTTAGCAACTGCTTTTTCGATTCCTTCCTGATCTTCTACTCCAAAACAAAAACAGAGAGCCTGTGCTTCTTTTTTCTCGATGACGACATTTTCTTTGTTGATGACTTTGTGCGGGATCCCGGCATGTTCCAGGACTTTTTTGCCCCGGTGGTGAGAATCGATCCCCTCAAATAAAGGCAGGATGATTTTAGTAATTCCAATTTCATCTTTTTTTATTTTCGCCTCTAAGAGCCATTGGGCTAAATCTATAAATTCATCGCGTGAAAGGACTTTCCAATAAAAAGTGTATGCCGGATGCAAAGGTATGCCTAACCTTTTGCTGAGGCTGGCGGCTTCTTCAAAAGAAGGAGGAGAGAAAAAATAGTCTTGAAATAATTGCTCTAGCCGCGCCACCCCCATGGTAAGTTCCATCGCCATTTCTTTTTTGCCTGGGCCAGGAAATTTTTCATCCAGTGCCTTTTTCAGTTCCAAGGCCCACCATTCTTGACAATATCCCGCCGGACATAATTTCTGACCATTTTCAGAAAAATCACCATAATTAAACAAGATATCGCCCAGATACAGAATTTCTTCAACTTCTGAATTTACTTTCTTTGCTTCTTCCTCTGATTGCAGCGCCATGACGCTCCCATCTTTCAGGAGGACAATGGGGCCTTCGAGCACGTCGCACACTGTTACCGAGGCCGCTTTTCCCGGCCGTTCCACTTTCAGCTGCGTTCCGATAGCAATGAATTTATCAAGCACTATTAAAGTGGCTGGATGCAGCCCGGCAGCAGAAAATCCCGTCGTCCTGGTTCTTCCATAGCGCAGCCGTAATCCCCCCTCTGCTAAAGGATGAGTGATAATGGGCCTTCCTGCTACGAGATCCATGATGAAAGTATTGTTAGCTTTTACTTTCTGTTCGCCTAGCTCAGGCTGTGAAGATTTGGCGCCGTGAGCTGCATGCACTTTTTCTTTCAAGGCAATAAAATCTTTGAGCCACTCCCATTCCAGACCTTCTTCTTTTCCCCATTTGGATAATCGTTTCCATAGCTTGGGCGCTTTTTGGCATAGCCCTTCTGCCAGCACCAGCGCCATCCCTCCGCGGATTAAGTTAGTTTCGATCCTGGGGAGGTCTTTGTGATTAGATACTTCAATTTTTTCGGTAGGATCCCCATCCACCTCAACAGGGAGATGACCGACCATAAAAGCAATTTCTTCCTCGGAAGGAAAATATTGCAGGTTGGTAACCCGTTCATGATAATCATGGACCTCACCGACATATCGCTTTATTTCGGTTTCATCCGGATCGTAGGCAGCATACCCCATTTTTACCCGCACATAATCACTCAGAATAACTGAAATTGACGCGGCCGTCCCTCCTGCTCCGCGAATAGGGCCCGCATACTGCAGCGCAAAATATTCCAGGCCATCTTTCCTCTTTTTTATTTTTAGCCCGATAAACCCCTCCAATGGCGCAGATACAATGCCCAAGGTTAGATAAGCAAAACCAACACGAATCCCAATTTCCATGGCTTCTTGTTTGGTTGGAAATGGACAATGCTCTTGTTTGGCAATCTCTTCAGCTATCGTAAATCCCACCCGCCAATCCAGTAGACCATATTTTTTCTCTAATTCAATAATACGTGAGGTAACCTGCGTTTGGGTAATCTGTGGTGCAACCACCGAGATTAGACCAACGACCCGCTCAGCCATATTTTGGGCCAAAGGAATGGGGACTGTTTCTTCAGGATCGAACCCCTTTTTTCGGGCTATTTCCGCAATTTTGTAGCAGCCAAGCACCTGCTGGCCCAGTGCACCAAAATAATCCTGGATTTTGGCAGAAGCGGCGAGGCCCATAATTATCCAAACCTCAATATTTTTATTTCCCTGGTTCTAAGATTGACGATCGGCAATCTGGCGGGTTCTGGCTTATGCCCCAGCTTTTCCTGAAAGGTAGTTTTGCCCTGCCAGCAGCTGCAGCTGATCATCGTAATTCCTTTGTAATTAGCAACACTGGAATAATGGATGTGTCCCGTGACAAAAAAGTCCGGAATTCTCTTAATCAAAAGAGGATCTTCAGAGTGTCCTGGGAAATAAGGCGTCGATTTGAATGCGGGAGCTAAATGCCGTCTTTTCAGTAAGAACTTCATGATGAGGTCGGCGCGTTGATAGCCTCCGCCGTTGCGGATCGATTCCACGTTGGCAACATAATAATCAAAGCTGTATCCATGATACATCAAAATATCAAATCCGGGAAAGGTTTCCGTTTTGCCAATATTTACTGTGGCTGGATTGGTGACGAGCGTGACATTCGGCAGTAAAGAAAGTTCTGGAACGTACTCTTTATAGATTGCCGGTTGCGGCTCGGCGATATGCACCACATCATGATTTCCCGGACATATGATTATCTGTTTGCTGGCAGGAATCTTTTTAATCAAGCGAGTAAATTCGGCATACTGGCCCGCGATATCTTTAATTTCTAATTCCCGTTCTTGTGCCGGATAAATTCCCACCCCATCAACTAAATCGCCCACCATAAAAATATATTTTACTTTCTGGGCTAATTCCCGCTGCTCATCATTTCCAGCATTGCCATTGATCCAGTGTAAGAAACGGTCAAACTCCTCCCGAAGGAAAAGAGCCGAGCCAACATGGATATCCGAAAGGAAAATGGCATATTCTTCTTCATTTTTGCTGACCTCCCCACTCTTCTTAACCTCAGAAGAAGGCACATCGGGCCAAATGATCTTTTCCACAAACATAATTTTTTCATTGCAGACCCCATAGAAACCAATTACTTCATCCACCACCAATTCTTTGGCATCATCAAAAAGATTCACTTTACTTTTGGTGATGATGCCCTTTATTTGGCCGGTCAGATCTTCTACGGTGATCATAAGGTTTCCCGTTTTGGTCTGGATAATTTCCACTACTACCCCGATTATAGACACGGCCTCTTTCTCCGATTTGGAAAGCGCGCGATTAATAGTTAAAATGTTTTGGAGTTCCTGCCGATTGCGCAGTATTTTTTCAATAAAGAGATAGCGTGAGATAAAAAAAGAAGTAAAATCTTTAACTTCATATTTTTTAGGCACGTTTTGAAAGGAAATGATTATACTCAAAGGAGAGAGGGAAACAAGATCAGTAGCTGTAATAAGAGAAGCGTTGGGTGATTCGTAGATCGGTGGCGACTCTTGGCAAGCATTATTTTCAGTGGTAAATATTGCAGAATGATCCTGAAGCTGGGCTTCTAAGTTAGAAAGCTCTTGGGGCTGGGCTTGGAGAGAAATTTGCAGAGATGAATTGCGAAACTCGCGTAGATGGCTTTGATATAATTCATCGTCCCGCTCCCGCTCTGCTTCCACCCGAAAGCCATCTAATTCATACCAGTCAACCAAGCAGGTAGATGAAGACAACACTTGCGCATAATCAGAATTTAAAACCAGAATGTCGGCTTCTGCTTCAATGCGTTCAAGTAAAGATTCTTGCAAAGGCTGGTCCAAAAAATCTTTATGAACTAAAACCCCTTTTTCAAAGAGTTGTTCTATTATGTCTGGTTTCATGAGTTTAGGTGTAATGATTTTTCTAATATTTCTTTTAATTTTATGAGAACACCTTCTTCCAGCGGTACGGAAATTTCTCGGGTGCGCCCATAACGCCCTTTGGAAATTATTTTGGCGTTGATAATGCCAAGCATATCCATCTCGGCAAGCATATCAGAAATCCGCCGCTGGGTAAGTACATTAAATTTACATTGCTTGCAAATATTTTTGTACACATCATAAATTTCTCCAGTAAAAAAATTTCGGTGTTGGGGCCCCAGCAGAAGAATAGCATATAATGTAGATTGAAATTGTTTTGGTTGGGTCGTAGCTATATGAATTATTTTGTCGGATTCAATTTTGCGTTCAGCTTCGTCAAGGTGCAAGACCCCCAAGCGCGGGGCACCGCTTCGCTCCGCAAGTTCTCCTGCCACGCGCAGTAAATCTATAGCCCGCCTGGCATCTCCGTGGTCCCTGGCCGCAAAAGCAGCGCATTTTTCTATAACGCCGGATTCGATAGAATTCGCCTTGAATGCTTCTAATGTCCTTTTGCGTAAAATATCTTGGATTTGAATGGCATTATAAGGAGGAAAAATAAGTTCTTCTTCTGAGAGGCTGCTGCGCACTCGAGGATCTAAATTTTCCGAGAAAATCAGATTATTGCTTATACCAATGAGACATATCTGTGAATTTTTGAGTTCTGCATTGATTCGGGTTAAATTATATAATATTTCATCTCCAATTTTGCGGGTCAATTGATCTATTTCGTCCAGCACTAACAGCAATACTTTTTTTTTTTGATCTAATAATGAATAAAAAATATTATAAACTTCATCGGTAGGCAAACCAGTTGTAGGAATTTCCTGCCCAAATTCTTTGATTAATTGGGCAATAAGCCTATATTCTGTGTCGGCTACTTTTTTTAATTTGCAATTAATATAAATATATTTGAGCGGCAATTCTTTCTTTTCCGCAATATTAATCATTGATCGTAAAATATGCTTGATGGAAAGAGTTTTTCCGGTGCCTGTTTTTCCATATACAAAAAGATTGGAAGGCCGCTCTTGCCGCAAGGCAGGAGCTAAGATATTAGCAATTTCCTGTAATAATTCACCCCTATATAAAATTTCATCAGGTATGTAAGAAGAAAGAAGCACCGATTTATCCTGAAAAAGAGTATCTTTTGTGAGATAATTTTCAAAAAAATGTTCGATTTCCATCCTCCCCCCTTGATTTCCACTGCAACTTTCAATTTGATTTTAAATTGTGCTTTCTGGTTGAATTGATTCTCTTTTTATAAAGCAATTGAATAATGAAACTATATATTACAGAATACATTTCGTGAGGGTTTGTTGCATATGGAAAATCAGGAATTTTCTTAATATTAATTTAATTATTTCTATATAGAAAAATATAATAATATATAATTAAAACACATAAAAAATAAAAAAGGAAATGAAAATAAATAAAGATTTAATTAAGAATATTAACAATATTAATAATATTAATAATAATAATAATTCCACCTGCAATGAATAAAAATTAGAAAGATGGTAAATAATCCTTTTTAAACAGAACTTTTTATTTTGATATTATCATTTATTATTTTTATAATTTTTCGATCAAGTTCCATGAGAAATGAAGGGGTGGGGGTGGCAAGGAAAGTGAAATATAAAATAAATGTGCTTGGCCATGATCAATCCCGAGAGGCCGTAACCGGCTTCGATCGCAGGATGAATTGCGAATTGCAGAAACGTTTAAATATACTTCTTGCAATCTTTGGGCAATGGTGCTGGAATCTTTATTTAATCCTTTTACAGTCAAACGTAAACCTTGGGAAATGTTCTTTGCTGGATTTATATATGCTATAATAGGATTGCTGCTTGCTTATTTTGTTTTTCGCGAGGTTGCCGGCATTTTAATGGTCTTTCTGATTGTTATGGCCACAATTCCTATGTTGTATATTACTATCAAGAATGAAGAGGAATTAGATCTTAAAATAGATCAAGAATGGATGCTCTTAAAAGAACACACCGGAGTTTTATTATATTTAATCTTTCTTTTTTTGGTTATTATTACTGCTTTGGTATTTTCATATCTTGTTTTACCTGCATATATGGCTACTTCAGTGTTTGCTTTACAGGAAAAAGCCATTTCTAATGTTAATCAAAATATCCAAGGACATATTACGGGAGGGGTTGCGCAATTAGATTTTTTTGTCAGAATATTTATGAATAATCTTAAAGTTCTTTTTTTCTGTTTGGTATTTTCCCTATTATATGGAACCGGGGCCATATTTATTTTAACCTGGAATGCCAGCGTCATAGCGGTGGCAATAGGGGGACTTATTAAATCAGAATTGGTTCAGGTTGTTTCTTTCAGTGGTTTTGCTTCGCTCTCAAGTTACGTGGGAATTACGGCTTTTGGTATTTTTCGTTATATGACTCATGGGATATTGGAAATTGCTGCATACTTTGTGATGGGGCTGGCAGGCGGAATATTATCAATTGCCCTAGTCAAACACAATTTTCAGGAAGATCGGGTATTGGTGGATGCACTAGATTTAATTTTTATAAGTATTGGCTTATTGCTCATTGCAGGAGTCGTTGAGGTTTATATCACCCCGCAGTTGTTCACTTAAAGTAATTTAACTCTGCCAGGCAAATTTTGAAATATATCTCCAATTTCTACTAATTTCTCAATAAGCTGTTCCGTCTCTGGGAAAGAGGATTGCTCCAAAATATCTTCGACCAGCGCTCCCTCGCCATGATCTAACTCTTTAATTAATTGCATGAGTTTTTGAGTTGGAAAAGGGGATTCTTCTGCCGATGGTAATTTTATCTTCTTCTCTTCGATATCACCATTTGTCACGGTTTCCTGTTCTCGTAACTCGCCTCTCCTCACTTTTAACCATAAAGGAACCACTTTCTTAACAATTTCAGGGGAGAGATATACTTCTTGATTATATGTCCGTGGTTTTCCGATGATTAAAATGGTGTTGCCCACTTCCAAAGCCTCAATGAAAGACAAATTTTCAAAGAAGCGCAGCACTATTTGCCCTGTGCCATCATCAATTTTAACATTGGTGATATTTCCAAGCTTCTCTTTCAGGAGGATCGTGGCAATTAAATTAATTCGTTGCACTTTCTCTAGCGAAGGCAGCATAAACCAAAGCCCCTCTTCTTCCTGAATGATTTTTCCTGCCACGATCTGTTGTATTATTATGTGTTTGGCCCCTTCACGCACAAGAGTTGGTTTCTGTTCCATTTTATAATTTTTGTACGAATCCTCGCTTGGGTTCAAAAATATCGCCGGATCGCCGCAATTTTTCTAAAGTTTCTTCCACTGATTCGGCAGAAATATTTTTATCTTGGGCGGCACTTATTATATTTTCTACCGGAATAACTTTGCTTTTTAATTCCTCTTCTAAAGCGTTGACTATTTCCTTCACCGCTGCAATCGTGCTTCGCTGCGTTGCCGTAATTTTACTGCTTAGGCGATCAATATCGATGCGGCCGGTTTCAGAATCTTTGGCGATTTGGTTTAGGCAGTAATCAATCAATTCGATGGCTTTTTGCGCATCTTGCTTGGCAACCACCAGCGACATGCGTACTTTGGCAGATGCTTCCGCCAAACGCACCAGGGCTTCCAGTTGTCTGGCGGTAATGGGGATGCTTTTAATGCCGGCCTCGTCTGTTTGTCCGGAATTTCTCATACTAATATAATATTGTTTTAATTCGTCAATGGCGGGGTCTGTCATGCGCGGGTTTATTTTCTGGCGAATGAAGGCGAAATATTTTTTTAATATGTCTGTTGGCACTTCTGAAAGTTTTTTTTCCGGATTTTTATGGAGAGCCAGGATGAAAGAAGCAACCTGCTCATCTTTTTCCCGGCTAGGTAAATCTTTAATAGGAAAAATTAAATCAAAGCGGTTGATTAAAGTCGGCGGCAGATCAATTTGGTTTGCGACAAGATCATAGGGATCAAAGCGGCCAAATTTTGGATTAGCAGCAGCCAAGACACTCGTTTCACAACGCAGTGTGGCCTGGATATTGGCCTTGGCGATGCTGATGGTGTTATGTAAAATAAGGTTTTGGCTTACAAAGGTGTGGTGTGGCTCAATCGTAACATCATACGTCCAGCGTTGGTCTTTGTTTTCAATTTTTTCTATTTTTTTAATTCGCACATAGCGAATATCATTATAAAGGGCCTGGCGCAATTGTAACAGCTGCGGTATCACTGTTTGTTTTTTTATTTGGGCCATCTGCCTCACTTTTTGCACATAAGTTTCCTTTTTGTTCTTTTCATAATTGCGTACGCTGCTGGTGCTAATATTCAGGCTGACGGCAATTTCACGAAGAGGGAGATTCCACCTCTTTCGTATGTTTGACAAATTATCAGTTTGCATGGCTTCCAGGGCCAGTGCTACTCTTTGCTGGATTTTTTCTAAATAATGTTGGCAGGTTTTACGATGAGCATGCTGGCGCTTAGCCAGATGTGCATGGAAATATCCATCGTCAAGCCGGAATGATTTTAGTAAAGCAGAGAGTATCTCAACATATCCAATAGGAATTACGTCCCAGTCATTATTTTTTGTCCTGCTTCGGGCTATGAGGGCGGCAATTTTCTCCCTACGATGATCAAGAGGATGGACCAACTGCGAAAAGATTGCCATACTTTCAGATCCAGAGATTATCACTGTATAATATTGAGCAGCTTCTCTTTGCTCGCGTTCTATGTATGAATATATCCCTTGTTGTAAACAAACCTGCTGCAGATCTTCTACCAGCATTTTTGAGCCTGAACAAAAACCAACCTTTTCCTGGTCCACAAAACCGTCTCCAAGAAAGAAGCCTTGCAAGAAAAATTGTTGCAGGCAATCCGAGCCGCTCTTAATATACTGAGGAACTCTTTTGAGCGGAGCCTTTGCCAATAGTTCGGGAGCTTTTTGTTGCAAGAGGGCATACCCTTCTTGTTGTGCCAGAGAATAAATGAAGGGATTCGTATTACTGATTCCCGCCTCAGCATAACCGTGCTTTTCACTTTTATATGAATATCCCTCGCTACACTGCAAACCATAAAATAAACCTTCCACTTCATCATTTTGGTGGGGAGGGGCTCGCCGGGTTGGCAGTGTTCGTGGTGTTGGCACCAGCATACCTTCCTCCACCAAGCAAGCATCTAACGTGATGATTTTGGCTCCTTCTGCCACATATATAGGGTGCTCTGGAGTGACCGTTATTTCGCGGCCATTGCTAAACGTAATTTTAAAGAAGTGGCCCGGAGCCAGGTGGCGGCTGACTCGATCAATTGGAATTTCTGCCAACTGGGTAAAGTCTGTGGTCAGTACGGCCCCTTCATTTTCTGACAGAGGAAGAATTTCGCAGTCCTTTCCCAAAATAACTTTCTCATTATGTTTTTCCATCAATTCATCTACAAAGAGGCCAATTTTCGAGGTAGAACCATCAGCAAACATGATTTCGGTGTCGTAATGATAACTCTGTTGTTCGAGTGCCTCATGCAGGGCAGACCGATCATCTTTTCCCATCTTGTCCATTTCATCGATAACGGCAAAACCCTGATTGGCCAAGACCAATGTTCCCGCCTCCAAACTCCAACCACCGAGAAATTCATCTTTAACCACGCTGGCAGTAAGTCCGGCAGCAGTAGCTCCCTTTCCACTGGTAAATCTCGCTTTGGGTCCCACGCGGGAAATACGTTTTAACAATTGTGATTTTGCAGAGCCAGGATCTCCGATGAGTAAGATATGCATATCTCCTCTGGTGACGATGCCGTCTGGCCGCACTTTTCGGCTTCCCCCCGCCAGTTGCAGCACTAATGCTTCTTTAATTTTATCGTGCCCGTAGATTGATGGAGCCAGATTATTAGTAAGAATACGCAGCACTTCCGGGTTTCTTCCCAATTCTTCTATCTTTTGGAGTTCTTCGTCACTTAAATTGGTTTCGATTTGATCTTCCTGAAGCGGTTCAACCATGTTTGCTTCTACGATTAAGTCGTATTTAGTTGCCTGGCCGCCACTTTTCAGCGTGATGGGCACTTCTGTTGCCCAGCCATAAACCCGGACCCGCGATCCAGGACTACTTCGACGCTCACTGATTGGTGAGACCAGATCCTCTTTGAGAAACACGTTAATTCTTCGCGGCTGGGCGCCGTCAAGCTCATCAGGAGACTCCTCCAAAACCAGCCCTTGTCCGTCCACCAATTCTTTGGAAATCTCCTTAAACTTTCCTTTTCTCCCGCAGCCACATCGCGAAGGTTCTTTATACTTTTTATCCAACTGAAGGATGGTTAAAATATTTCCACATGAAGGGCATTCAAACTTGGCTGCTGTCACGTGGGGGCGCACATCTGTTTTTTGCCGAACAACCCCTTCTACTTTAATGAATTTATTGAGATGTTTGCTGCGAATATCGCTTACCGTCACCTTTTGAGAATCTGGCAAATTATTAAATCGAATATTAAATTTAATGATCTTGGTAGGCAGATCAAAATCTTTCACTGCCATTTCTGCAGCTTTAAGCAGTTCAATCGGATTTTCAAGAAATTCTTCACTCAATTCTATATTAAACTTAATCAATTCTGCAAAATCAACCAATAAGAACGCCTGTCCTTTGCGCACGCCCTCTAGCAACTGGGGGTAATAATTCCGTTCCAAAAACTCCCGCAGATTTCTAATTTGTTCCTCAACTTCCATGCCATAAACCCCCCAAGAGAAAAAAGAGAAAAAACCTTATATAAAGATTTAGATACTCAGATGTCTACTTCTTCAGCAGCTTTTTCAGGTTATCGATAAGCTTATCTGTGGCCTCGTGCACTTCCTGCTCTGTTTTCGTTCCGGTACAGACGATTTTTCCGTTGCTAAAGAGCAGAAAAGTAGCATTGGTCCCCTTTAATTTGTGTACCAGCCCGGGAAATTGCTCTGGTTCATATTCGGTATGGGGAAGCTTGATTCCAAGTACGTTAAGATTCAAATCCATGCCGATGCTGCCGCTGGCAACTATGTTTTGGACCGTTATCTCTGGTTTTATGGTAACATGAATGTTCAGTTTTTTAAGGCTGCGGATAATGCTCTGGATACTTCGATCAACATCAGCTAAGGTCCTTGCCCCCGTACACACCACTTTTCCGCTCGAAAAGATAAGAGCCGAGGTTTTGGGTTCTTTTATTCTCAGGACCAATCCCGGGAATTGCTCAGGATTATATTCGGTATTGGGCAGCGTTGCGGCCATTTTCTCCAAAGGAATATCTTTTTCAAGCGATGTAGAAACAACAATATTAACAATTCTAATTTCCTTTTTTGCGTCTTTCTTAACCATATACTACTTGCCCCCTTTCCGGTATGTACAATGTCGGAATTTGCTTTATAAATACCAAGGGGTATTTAAAAATTTCCTTTATAAATGATTTATTACGGCTAAGCATATACCCTATATACTACACCAAATTTGACCGTTCTGTTAATAAATATCGGGCTGTTTTTCAAGCTAATGGAATATGATACGGTCTTGGTTCGCTACGGGGAGTTATTCTTAAAGGGCGGCAATATTTATTATTTCGAGCGCAGACTGCGTGAAAACATCAAAAGCATGACGGGAGTGTTGCCGGCAATGGTTCGAGGCAGAATGATATTGCCTTATTTTCAGGATCATCACGCCCTGTGTCGCGTGTTTGGCATTGCTTCATATTCACCAGCCTACCGTGTGGATAAAAACATAGAATCAATCCAGAAAAAAGCCATTGCGGTGCTCGAAGGAAAGTCGGGCACCTTTAAAGTAGATACAAAACGATCGGATAAACGATTTCCGCTGCTCTCGCCGCAGATCAATAGGCAGGTGGGCCAATATATTGAAGAGCATACGTCTTTACGTTTTCAATTTGCTGCGCCCGATATGACACTCTATATAGAGATCAATAATGCCGGGGTCTATCTGTATACTGAAATTGTCTCTGGGCTGGGCGGGCTTCCGGTAGGAACGGCGGGAAAAGTGCAGGTGGTGATGGAGAGTGAGGCTGATCTTCTAGCTGGCTTATTGATGATGAAACGAGGATGTGAGATTATTGCGCTGGTTGTGGGCAAGGTTGATATTGGTTTGTTGCAAAAATTTAGTCCCAAAGCGATGAAACCAATGGTGTTTGAGAAGGAAAAATATCTACAAAGGCATATTCTAGAAAAAAACATTTCTTTTATTATTACTGGGGAAACGCTGGAGACAAAGAAAGATGGGAAAGGAATACTTATTTTGAGGCCCTTGATTGTGTATACGAGGGAGCAGATAAGGGAAGAATTGGAGAAGTATAAAGCTCTTGCATAGACAACCTTTTCATTCACCTGACACGGACACCAAAACTTTTAATACATAAAGCATTAAACCAATCCACATGTCTAAAAGATTGGTGCAAAAAGAGATTGATAATTGCATTAAGTGGCTCGCAGCGGAACATTCTTATCTAAAGAGCCTCAGAGAAGATATCCAGCAACTTAAAACCGATTGCGAAAGGGCCCTAATTAAAGAAGAAATTAAAGATATTAAGAAAGCATTTTCCGATTTTCGCATGCTGGCAAAGTCGGCTCGGCGCAGCTTTTACTATTCTAAAGAAATGGGAGAGGAATTATCTGAGTTGATACATAGGGCTACAGCCGATTCAAAATTTAAGAAGACATACCAGTATTTTAAAGAAAATAAATTTCCTCAAAATATTAATGTCGAGGAGCGATGGCATTTTCTAAATGATTTTATGAAAGAGTTGAATATTTTACATCAGAAAAACATCTATTTCAGTTCTCGATTTGAGGGGGTACTTCATCAGGATTTAGAATCGATAGAGGCTCTGATAAAGAAAAATAAAGATCCCAAAATAAAAATCCAAGAATTACTACATAAACTTAATGAGTTTGAAATGTGGTTGGCTGCAATTGTTGTCAATTCTAGGAGAGCAGGTCAAATAGGCTTGGAACTTGCGCAGCAGTATATTCCAGATTATGCATTAAAAATAAAAGCAGCCGAATCAATGCCAAAAGTAGACCATACCCACCGTTTCGGTAAATATAAGATAAGAATTCTAATTAGGTTTAGAAGCAGCTATAATCCAAAAGAATCGGCGGAACTCTTGGAACTATTTCAGCATATTGCTGCAAACCTCGTCAATCCGGCGCAGCAATCTCTTTTCCATGAAAAGATATCAGAACAATTTGACTTTTTAAAAAAAAGGATTAATAATAAGCGATTTCTGAATGTTAAGAAGTTTCATAATTATGCATTTGACACACTACTAAAAACCATTATTCAACTGGCAGAAAAGAATTTGGAATTGATGCCCTGTCCAAATATGACCTTCTTTGCTACTATTTACGGTAAAGAAACAACTATCTGGACTAGGGCGACAGCATTTTGTCCCGGAGCAGAAAATGTTGGTTATAACCTGAAAGAGATTTACATTGGCTCACTCAAGCTACTTTCCGAATCATTTTTTTCGAGGAATTTCTTTGATCCTATTGGTCCAGCCATTGCCAGACAACTTATAGCTCTGAGTGGGGACGAGCCCTTTTCACAAAATGTCCCTGCTATTACAAATGAAACAAGCAGAGCGATAGTGTATGATAATTATAGCTCTTCCCTTTCTCGAGTTCTGCTTCACGAGTTTACCCATGCCACAGATTATCATGCTAATCTCAAAGCAGTGAGCAGAACCATTGAAAATATATTCCCCTCTGTTATTCAGAAGGTCTACGGTAATAATTTAATCATCCCTACTGATTATCTGTATTACTTAGGAGAGTTATTTACTAGTTGTTCAGTTGAAGCTTTAGCCATGCTCGCAGAAAGATTTGTCAAGAGCCCGCAAGGAAAATATCAACAAGGTTCATTCATACACACTGCCCCATTAAAGGAAAGCACCAGAAATATTATTACGAACTTTACAGCACTGATGAATTCTCTTACTCAGCACGCTGGACAGCAACTAGACCTGTTTGGCCAAAAAGAAGCCTATCAATCCAAGATAGAGCCCTATGACTTAGCGTATGTCTTTAATATGGTAATACTCATAGATTACATTCTTAAAAACAATATCCCTACATTTATAGTAACAAAAGAAGATTTTGAATCTATTGCCATCAAACATTTTGCGGTTTCCTATACCTATTTACAGGGAAAAACTCAGCTGCCGCCCACACCAAGAAGCTTACCAGAAGGTTCTCTGGATGAGCAAATGTATTTAGCATATACGAGGCAGGATATGCTTGGAATAAAACGGCTAATTGTGCAGGCGGGAGGCAAAATAGTTGATACCAAACATTTATTCCATAAATACTACGAAAAGAATTACGGCTTTTATATCTACAAAATGGATAAGCAATATGCTCTGCAGCTGCTCAATATCATGCGTCTTAACCGGGTTAATTTCTATGAAATGTATCGCGATGCGTGCAGCAGATTAGGGATAGACTGCGCCTTTGATGAGAGAAGAATGGGGTACTTATTTTATCAATCAGTGCAGGAATACAACAAAATATTTAACCGAAAAATGCTCTAACTTTAATTTTTTGAAACAGACTACCAGTAGTGAATCCACAATGCAAAAATTAATAATCATCTTCCTGAATGGAGTACCAAATGTCTAAAATTTTAAATATTATTTCACAAATAATTTCCCTAGCGAAGGGTGCAAAAAAGCAAGTACTTAATGGCAATTATGCTTCGACCAAGCGGATTCTTCGAATTATTGCCAGTCTAGAAGAAAGTGAGCTTAAATACATTAAAGATGAATCCGGCTCTGATGAATTCTATCGAGAATGTCTTTCCATATATAAAGAAACATCAGATGCCCTCCATAATTTGGAACAAGGTAACAATAATGATGCTATAAAAATCTTAGATCGAATCATACTCCTCGAAAAGATGCAGATTCGAACTATTGCGGCTGCCAAAAAAGGGCTTGATCAATTCATTATTGAAACAGTTGATCCTTATATTCGAGAATTAATAGTTGAAATAAATAAATTAAGTTTTGTCAAAGGCACGCTATTCTCGTGCTCGGGCCATTTCTCTGATGAAAACCACCAGAAACCATATATTACTCTTGAATATGATTGGGAAAGCAGAACAAAACACAATATCACTTTATTTCATCGTAAATTGCTTAGTATAGTACAAAAATCAGGGATTGTAAAACCTATAGCTGGCGGTAAGCGCAATGAAGGTCGGCTGATACGATTATATCACTCGCTGCTTGGAATAAGAAAAGTCAATTACTATTTGGGATTTTCGGTGATAGTACCTTATAAACGCAGCCAAGAAGAATACAAAGAGCAATTTATTAAACAATGGAACCAGATCTTCAGGATAGTTAAGGAGTTTCAAGATAATGATTCTCTTGAATACAAAAAGGAAAGAAAGTACATAAAGGAAAATCCAGATGTACTTGGTGAGCCGGAAAAAGCAGTAGTTCGGGGAATATTCGTGCGGTGTCCCCAATGTCAAAGTTATATGATTACACACGAAATGGTGCCCACATGTAAAACCTGCAAATATCGGATAGGAGAAATTATTAATCCAAATAGGTAATTCTTTAAAATCTCAATTTCCCACCCACTTCGAATACACCGACAGCGCCTCTTCCTCCGAACTTGCTTTAATTAATGCCCGCCCGTCTTCAAATAATAAAATATTTTTGAATGACAACAATGCCCCTTCATCAATCACCGTATCTATCTTTTCCCACCTGTTCTTAATTTCTTCTAAACCCACTTTTTTTCCATTAATCTGATATCGTCCAGAAGAGCAGAATTTCACCAAACGGGTTTCTTCTTTCATCGTAAGATATTCATAATTTCCACTGCACGTTAGGCAACCTTCTTTTTTCTTTACTTTTATTTTTGTAAAGGCAGTTTTCCAAAGATCATAATGATACAAAGTGGGTTCTATTTTCTCTCCTACAATTATCTGCAACGCCAAGGTTACCTGCAGCGCGGCAATAGATGTGGTGATGGTATTGAGCACGCCGGCCGTCTCGCACGTTTCCAGGCTTACTTCTCTTAAAAAGCAGCGCAGGCAGGGGCTTGTTGGAAGGATGGGCATCACGCAGCCGGATGTCTTTACCGCAGCTGCATAAATCCAGGGAATTTTTTCTTTTCTGCAAAAATCGTTGATCACAAAACGGGTTTGTAAATTATCGGTGCAGTCGAGAATGAGGCCGGCTTTCCTGAGCAGAAGAATGTTTTGTGCATTCAAATGGATGGCGTGGATATTTATTACACACGCGCGGTTTATATGCTGTAATTTTTCTCGTGCAGCAACAACTTTACTCCTACCAATGTCTTTTTCTTCATACAGCAACTGTCGCTGCAGATTACTTTCTTCAACCACGTCCCGATCAATAAGGATCATGCCGGTCACTCCCGCGCGGACAAGAAGTTCTGCCGCGACTGTTCCTAGTGCCCCCATACCTACAATAGCAACAACACTCTTTTCAATTTTTGTTTGGCCTGTCGATCCTATTTCTGTCAGTACCGCCTGCCGGGAATATCGCTCATTGTTCATGTGCGAGCACCCCTACAAACTTACAGGCATTGCAAACGCCCGCCTGTGCTGGTTCACCACATGTCGTGCATTCTTTAATTGATTCGGCGCCTTGCCGCGTTTCCCTTTCTTTCAACAATGGCAGCATATCCAGAAAGGATTGCACGATGCCTTGTTTGGTTCCTTTATACTTTGCTTCAAAGTCATTAAGCATCTCTTGAATCTGTGATCTATATCCTTCTTGGGCATAGGGACATTCCACAAACTGGACTTGAAAGCCTTTGAGTAAGGTATACAATTTTACTTCTTTTTCCGGGCAGAGGTAGAGTGGCTTTACGCGTTGTACAAATAAACCGTGTTCTTGTACACCTGAAATTGGTCCCAAATGCGCTGCCAAAGACGTATTTGCTTTGAATAGATTCATGATGATGGCCTGGGCTTCGTCATCGAGATTATGCCCGGTGATTACTTTTGTTGCGCCCAATTCTCTGGCAAACTTGTTGATTGAGTACCTGCGCCACACTCCACAGACATTACAGGGTTTTTTGTTGGTACCTTTATTGATGGTGGGGTATGCTTGCTGCAGCGTATGTCCAAATTCTTGCTTGTAGCTCACTATTTCCAATCGAATACTCTGTTCTGCGCAGAATTTTCGCAGATCAGCCAGTGTTTTTTCACGGTAATTATGGATTCCCTCGTCGACTGCCAGCGCAAATAAAGTGTCGATGGGAATATTATTTTTTTCCAGGAATTTTTTGGTGAGGTAAAGAACGGTGAGAGAATCTTTTCCGCCCGAAGCTGCCACGCAGATGCGATCTTTTCTGTCGATAAGATTATATTTGCTGATGGTCTTGAAGACTTTCTCTTCGAAGTAGGATAGGAAGTGATTTTTGCACAGCCCTGCGTGCTGCAGCTCGATTACTGATTTCTCGGCGCATTTGTGGCAGGTCATGATGGTATAACCTCCAACGTTTTCTCTAGTTCGCTTATACCTTTTAATCTGGAAACTACGCCGTCAAAAAATTGCATGTATCTATCTAAGTTCTCTGTTGTAACTGTGCCAGTATAGCATATCCTCATTACGCTCGGAAATTCCTCCCTGATTTTCAAACTAAGTAGTTTTCCTCGAACGGCCATATTGGACCCTCCATCTATCACCACAACGTCAAATCTCTCTTGCTGAATTTTTTCATACCCTTCTTTGGAACTGGAAGCAAATACCACTTCGTAACCTCGGCGCTGTAAATATTCCACAGATTCGTTAGCTCCAAGGTTATCATCAACAAAAAGAATTCTCATTCTTATCCCCCACTAATCACGCTTAATAACTCAATTTTATCTTTATCTTGGAGAAGATCTTTTTCCGTTAACACTTCATTATTTCGAACCACAATGACTGTTTCGGGATTAATCTGTATGTGGCGCAGAAGTTCAAGAACTGTAATGCCACCAAAGGCTACTTTCAGAGTACTATAATTACGTTCTATAAATAAGTCTATGTTCATTCTTCCTCCCCTTCGTCCGCTAGCCGGGCAAAAGTTCAGTAATACTCCTGTATTGGGGCTTTTTTATAAAGATTTTGGCAGAAATTTAACTTTTCCTTTAATTATTTTTTAGTAGAAAAATATGTAGGGATTGGTATTGTAGTTGGAGGAGTGGCCGGCGGTCTGGGCGGCTTATTTTTACGGAAGAAAATAATTCTTACCTTTTTAATGCAAAGAGTTTAAAATAGCAACCTTTTTCTCTTGTAGCATGGACAACATAGTGCTCACCAAAGAAAGCCCGGAAATAGAAGCGTTAAGCAAACAACTGGGTTTCACCCGTACTTTATTTTTGGAGAAAGATTTTTTGCTTCTGGAAGGCACCTCAAAAAAAGAATTTGACACTGTTATTCATAAAGCCAAAGGCAAACCTATTTTCTATCGTGCCACGGATGAAGAAACACTACGTTATGTACTGGAAAGGACACCTATTAAACTTGTATTTGGATTGGAAAAGATAGCTCCAAAAGATAGCGTTCATCATCTTCGTGGAGGGGTCGACCAAATATTGTGCAAGATAGCCGCGGAAAAAGATAAAATAATTGCGTTTTCCCTTCATGATATACTGCATACCCAACATAAAGAAAAAATTTTGGCTCGCATGAAAT
>CAYOKQ010000008.1:19662-40395 GCA_964404595.1 uncultured Methanosarcinales archaeon
AAATTTAATATTGCTTTGTGCCGCAAGTATAACGTAAAAACATTCTTAAGCACTTTTGCTATTGACAAATGGGGTTTGCGCTCAGCCAAGGATTTAGAAGCAGTGTGGCGGGTCCTGGGCGGGCAAGGAAAAAATGAGCTGCATTTGTCTCGTCAATAGGTCGCTATATTTATAAAGCCGAAAGAATTGTTTTTCTCTACGATACCATGATGCACAAAAGAGGGATGTTGTTTGTAGTTGGAATGCTGTTGGTAATGCTGTTTCTAGTGCGAGGAGAAGAATTGGTTTCCGATACCAGCATGACTCCAGAAACCGGCGTTATTCCAGCAACATTAACACCATTTAAAGTTGCGGAATTATATGTTGATACTGGTGATGTAGATTTTCCGGATGGCTGTGATAGCAATGATAATTCTCCAACGTTACACACCACTGTCAGTGAAATGAGTTGCTTTGATTCATGGCGGGAACAAAATGACGGTTGTAGTTTATATTCCACCCAAGGGGGAACGTGGGCAAGTGATGATTCGGAGTGTGCAGGTATTAAAACGGGATTTATTCTTAGACAAGCTCATGAAGAAAATAACTTTAACAACAACCGGCAATGGGGGAGTATGGCAGAATGTACTCACGATGATGATTATGCTTCCAATGACGGCAATCAATATCTTTGCTCTGATGATAATTTCTGGACTCGCTGCTCTCTTGATGATCTAGGGGTGATCGCATGGGGCGAAGGAAATATTTTGTATAATTGTACCAAAGATCCAACAATACCAAATACCCCCATCTGGCAACCTTTAGACACGGACGTCGACCATGATGGCTTTATCCGTTCCCAAGACTGCGACGATAATCCCGGCAACGATCCGCCACACTGCACTGCCATTACGGCCGTACAGTGCGGGCAATCGGAATATTCCGGCTGCGCCGTATGCCAAAATCCTGGAGCAGCAGAAAGGTGTGGAGATACTCTTGACAACGATTGCAATGAAGATACTTCTGATGATTGTAACCAATTTGCTGCCGGCTGCGAAAACCGGCCTTTGGACGTGGTCCATGGAGAACTCGAAGAAGGGGAATTGTCGCCAACTCACACGAACATTTACGGGGAAACTTTTTCGTGGACTGATACTGGCGATGGCGGATATTGCTGCGGGTATGGGGGGATAAATGACCTGGGCAAGATAGTTGATTCTCCGGAAGGAAATCGCCTTTGTTTACATTCTGCCCCGGAGTTAGTTGGGAGAGTCGCCGACACCGATCCTTTGGCTGCCTGTTCCGGATGGTGCTGGCTCACTGCCTCATTGCAAGACAACGCTTTTCATATCTTTACCATAAAAAAACCTGGCGAATCATCCTATGATGTTGTATCAAATAATAATGATTGGATTGAATGCAGAGACGAACCGGGAACAAGAGGTATTTCGGCAACCGGCGCAATAATCAATCCCGAAAATATTGAAAGCGCCAATCGTTTCTATTGCTATAAAGAAGGTAACCATTGGAGTTGGGCCGACTGTCGGGATCCAGATGAAGCGAGTGCACCCCTGATAAATGGAATCAAAGAGCGCCAAGAAGGAGATGGCTCATTTGCCTTTCCACTCACGGATGCTGCAATCGAACTGGAGGCGGCCGGCAGAGAATCTTTTTTCATAGACTTGGACGAAGCTTTACAGCAATACTATGGGCTAAACTCGCGGGTTGACTTTACCGGATTAACCCCCATGTATTTAGAATTTTTCATTCGTTTCAGAACTTTGCATCAAGAGATTCCTCCTGAAGTCAGACTGCAGATTTTTGGCCCCGAACAGGCTGGCGGATTGCGGCTCCTGTATCTGGAGGAATCAGTCTTAGGATATGCGATGAATACTCCTTTATTAGAAGAAAATCGATGGATGCACATTCAAATTCCTTTAAGGGAAGAACTGTACGACGTTGAAGCTATTCTTATCGAGAGCATCACCCGGGGCAATTTAATTGAAATCCGCAATGTTTACTTAAGTTCCGGCAATAGCCCCATCTGTTCTGGTGATCGCAGCAATACTGCCGGAGAAAGTTCCTGGCTCACCGACTTGGACTTTTCCAGTCCTGCCAGTGACATAAGTGGTGAAAAATTATGCAATGTTCTTTTTGATCCCCAGTATGAATCTTCTTTAGAATATCATGGAAAAGCCTGGTTAGGAGACGATACTAACATCGACCAGGATGCAACTGCGGCTAATTGTTGCGGCAATAACGAGAATGAATATTATGCTGGCCAGAGCCAGGAAGTTGATGGAAAAAACTATGGCTGCTGGAATTCGGAACCAATTGCTTCAGGACAGACCACAATGAATGTGGAGTTTGAAGTGCAGTATCTGGAAGAAAAAAGTATTCCTGATTATCCGCCCATTTCGTTTGAATACACTTTGGCGAAGAATGGCGGGCAGTGGAGCAGCGAAGGAATCCAGTACAAGTGTCCGGAAATTCCGGATAAGACCTTCGAGCAGGATGTCACTAATATTGATTTGGCTTATTTGGAAAGTGATTGTCATGGCCAACTGGTAGACTCCCCCTTAGATACTTGTACTTTTACGGTTACGAGAACAGATGCAGGTGAAGCGCTCGACTTTTTAGAGATTACTGGATATGTGATGAGCTTTATTAACCCGGCAACGAGAGTAAATACAGCGATTACGGGATATTTAGTTCATAATAACATTAACGAAGGCACTAATGAACACCGGTGTGTCGCTGGATTAGTGCGGGATGGAGAACTTATCTGCAATTCCGATATTAATCAATGTGATCGATTTGAAGTTATTTCAAATGTTGCTGAGACGGAAAGGGAATCTCCGAAAGTATATTATTTGGAACCTTTAGATCAATCTTACTATTGGAAGGAGTTAGAGGAAGAAGAAACAAAATCGGCTGAAATTTCTTTCGCCTCTGCCCACCCGCTTATTGTAGAATCTTCCTTAGTGAAGAAAAGCGAGCTTATGGATCAATTCCACAATGAACCGGCGGGGGAAATTTCTCTGATAAATAGCAATGACGATATGATTGAGACCAGCTTTTACGACGCTTCCACCGCCCAGGAATTGGATAATCCATTTACTGCTGCTGATCTTGTGGCTGAAGATACTGTTATTTTTATCATGGCTAAAATCAAAAGTGTCTCTGAAGAAGTGGTTCACATACAGCAACAGACCGAGGTTAAGGAAAGCTTGCGCCAGTATGTCTGCCACCAGGAAGAATGCCTCTATCCTTTGCCAGGAGCTCCCCCATATACTATCGTGAATCCTCATCCTAGCCTGTATGAATTATATTTTATTGGTCTTGATGTAAATGAGCAAACTCTTGATCCTGTCCTTATAACGCCTTCTAACAGCTATTTTACTACTAAAGGCATGGTCAAAACAAAAAAAGTTGCCCAACAGGTAATTTTTGTTAATGAAGGTGAAGAAGCAGAAGAAGTTTCCGGATTTTATGGATGTCAAGCGGCAGAATATATAGAACGGGGCCCGGAGGGGCAAGCAGAATTTGAAAATCTGAATTACTGCGCTATCAAAGCAGGTAAGTTCTGTGCATATAGCGTGGCGCAGGAAGATCAACGCGCAAAATTCACCACCATTAATTCCTGGAGCGAGGAGCCTATCACAAAAGTGGGATATCAGCCCATCACTGAAGTTGAAGGGGATGTAAACACTTTCTACGCCTCCACCATCTTGCAATTGAGGGAAACCGGGGCGGATCTTCCTTACGAAGCAAATGAAAGAAATTACTCTGCCACGGCATTACCGGCCAGAAATTTTATTCCCAATGCCCAATTTATTCGAAGTGCAAATGTTCTGCCCCACTGGGAAATTCGTCTGGCCGACGGGACTCTCAAAACAAATCTACGGGCAAATTTAGTAGATGAAGCTTCACATAGCGTAACTCTTACTGCCGATGAGACTTTACGTTCGGAACAGATTGCGGTTCCTCAACATACATCCTTATTTTTCTCGTCGGATACAACCCCTTGCATTCCGACAGTAGAATTAGTCACCAAAGATGGCGTGATTACTGAAGTTGGAGTGGGGGAATTCAACAGCGGCGATGCTTCCTATATTTCATTAGAATTTGTGGGGCCCTGCACTATTACCAACCCTGATCTGCAAGTGGTGGATGAATTAGAACCAATGCCTTTTACTTATATTCATCAGGATTACCCTGATGCATTTGATGCCAGGGCCGGTGCCGCGTGCTGTCCTCAAAATTACTGCTGGAATGGTTACGCCTGCGTTGAACCGATGGGAACTTCCACGTATTTAGCCGAGCACCTTGCCGACGGCAGGGATTATAGGTGTATCGAAGGGCAGTGGAAGAAAATGCCGCTGCAATTTGATTGGATTGGCGATAAATGGGGGTTTTGCACGCAGCAGGAACAATGTTTAGTTCTACCCTCGACCGTCGGCGGCAATGATGCTAATACGGCAGCAGATTTTTACATGGGAAATTATCCAACATGCATAAACAGCGGAGAGTACATCTTTGATCACCTGTGTGATGCGGGAAAGTGGACCAGCCGTACTAAATTCGTTGCCACTAAATTATTAGAAGTTGGCGAAAATGATGATTATGTACTCTATTGTACTGATTATCGCCAGGCGCTGATTGAGTTTGATAATAGAGAAAATTATTTGGGCGGGGAATTTTTTCAAGCATCGGAAGCAGCACCGACCTTGGGCGAAACACTTTCTGATAGCGAGCCTGCCGGTTCGTTTACGTGTTTCGATACCATTTCTGATCCCCAAGGAAGGAGGCTTGTTAGCGATGAAGAGAATACCTGCGTGAACAATGTGTGTGTCCTTCGTTTCAAAGAAGGCGGTGATTTTAAAGTTGCTTTTGCCACGACGTTAAATAAAAATATCACGAATGAAGATTCATTTTTATTTGCGCTTAATGTGCCGCAAGATCAACTGAATCAGCTATGCGCCGGCACAGGACCATTTGTTGAATGCGATGTGGCAGGACTTGATATTCCGGGGAATCTATGGTATTCCTCTTCGCTCAATGCCATAATGTATGGCAGAGAAGGATTACAAATCACTCCCTCGATCATCGACCGGATCGCTCATTGGTTTAGCCTTTTTATCGGTGTAGAGCATGAGCTCTCAGATGAAAGCGCTTTTGTTGCACAAGCACAGAATTTTAGGGATGTTTATGTCCTGAATATCGGTGAAAAGAAAATACGGGCTTTGAAGGAAATACTTTCTGAGGAGAGGCAAACACTTATTGCCGAATATGAACACTTTGACACGCCGGTGTGCGATTACGTCAACAACCTTGATGTTCCACCGGAAGCGCAGACAGAACTTCTGGAAGGACTATCCGGGCAGCAGAAAGTAGCCTGTTCCAGCATCAATGGCACGCAGCGGGTGGAAGCAGTGGCTGCACTAGAATTTTTCTGGCCGCAGTTAACTGGACGATTGCGAGTGAGTTAAATTAGTTTTACCTAATTGTACTAAGAAATGAGCGACATAGGCGGGAATATTTTTGAAACTTCCTTGCACTAAACTGAATCGAGGTGCATACTGGGCAATGGCCAGAAAAGGATGTGCTTTTACTTGTCCTAGGCTGCCTGATTGGACGATTTCGTCGAGAGTGTGGTATAGGGCAGGAGAACTTTAAATGCAGGAACAAAATTATATGGGGTGGAGGTCAACTTCTGCAATTTTAAGATTATAACTATCATATCCCTCGTATCCGGGGTGAGGTTTGAGGGTTCCGTCGGGCTCATATGTTCCTCGAACTCGTGCAAATACACCGTATGTTCGCACATGGATTTTTTCGATATTCATGGGGGCATCCAGGTCTTGATTTCCGGGTGGTAAGACCTCTCTGGTTATTTGGAAGGCCAATTCTTGTAAATCTTTAATACTCTCGTATGTACCTCTAAGCCACTTAGCAATGTGATATTCCGCGCCCACGCCTTCTATCGGAGTGACAGTAACTGCACGCTCAGCAAATGCACCGACAGTGCGCAGCTCTCTTTTACCCGGAGCATTGACTGTAATTTGTACCGGATGACCATATTCTCTCTCTAATTCTCGCAAAATTGCACGTAGCTTGTCAGTCATTTTCCAAAAAAAAGCAGTAATCACTTAAAAACATTGTGAAGCAGGAAACTTTATAACCCAATTTCAATTCATACGCGCTAATGGGGAAAAAGAGGCTGTTTACACTAGATAAAAAAGCACAAATTACTATTTTTATGATTACTGGAATACTGCTTTTTTTTGCTTTTTTGTTTGTCATGTATTTGGCTTCCAGTGTGGAGTTAAGCCAGCTCTCCAGCGAACAAGAGAAAATCATCACTAAAGCTTTCAAGAAAGAGTCTTTCCGATTATTTGTTGATGACTGCCTGCAGGACGAATTAAAGAGCGGCCTTATTCTGCTTGGCCGTCAAGGCACTTTATGGGCAGACCAGCCCGGCGGTACGAAACAGTTTAGCGAGGGAATAAACGGAATAACGTACGGACAGGACCGGGTTTTTTATTCCATTGCCAACGAATATTACCCCTCATTTCCGTCAGCGTATCCGTGCAATGAGGAAGCAAATTTTCCTGCGTTTTGCCGGTATCGATATCCCAGCACCACCGCGGGATTTGGAACCTTAAAATTATTTCCCAGCACATTTTCGGATGATTTACAGCAATATCTTCTGAATAGAACTGCGTGGTGTGTGCAGAGTTTTATTCTTACTAACGTTTCCCAGCACGCCGAAATAATTTCTACCGATATAGACCTGCAGCTGGCCGTGGGTGAAGAAGGCATCAGCGTCAAAGTCAATTATCCTTTGAAATTTAAAGTGGGGCGTGAAGAAATATTCCAGCTCTCTACTTTCGATTTTTTTTATCCTTCACATTTTAATCAATTATTATCAGTTATTTCTAAGCATCTGGAGTGGGACAAGCAATTGGTTGATTTCAATTATACTGAAAGCACTTTTACCCAGCCCACCTTCAGCTATGCCAGTGAGAACAACGTTGGCCCTTGCACCAGCGAGGGAAATTATTTTCAGTGCAGCCGAGCATTGCCATCTGATATGTATAGGTCACTTGGAATAACTTTACATCAGGAGAATATTGGTGGAGACGATCTTTTTACTTTTACTCCGGCTTTATATGAGATAGTGGATGCTCCCGAGCCATACATCTTTCAGGTTGCCCGGCAGAATCGGCCGCCTGCGCTCGAGTTTATAGAGCGAGCAGGTTGTCCTGCCGAAGGCTATGATTATTTAGTTATTAAAAACCATGCTGATTATGGAAATATAAACCTTGCCCCCCATGCTATCGACGCTGACGAGGACGGGTTTGTCTTTTCTTATACCAGTTCACGGTTTGGTGAACATGAAGATTTGTATATCCTGTCTGCAGAGGAAGTTGCCAGCGCCAATATTCCCAATGGGATATATACTATAACGACTGCCGCCACCGATGATCATGGAGAAAAAGATTCGCAGGATGTAAGAATTTTGGTCGACCGGCCCATCGAGGTGGGATTGGCATTAGAATTTCCTCCCAGCTATAGTCTCCAATCATTTATTGGCGGTGGCGATGGAACAATTCCACTTTACGTTGTATCCAAAGAAGACCCTATTTTACTGCATGCCACTATTCCTGCAGGTACTGTGACTTCTAATTTACAAACATTTGTACTTAATTATGTTGATGGGGCTTTGGTTAATAACATCGCGAGATTAGAGTATGGCAATCCTTATCTTTCCACTGAGCAGTGTTATCATTTTCCTTTACAAAGAGAAGAGGATGCCTCAACTTGTCTTCCTGGTGTTCCCTACGATCTTGATTCATATTATGGCACCAATGAAAAAATAAATCGCATTGCTGAACAAAATTATTATGGGTTTCATCCTTTCCAAAAAATAACTCCCCTGGCCAGTCCCGGAACACTTACTCTCAATTTCAATACTAATTACTGTGGTCTTCCTCTTGGTGAGCAGCAATCTCGAATCAACGTACTTGTGGCAGAATGTGTGCCACATCGCAATCCTGCCCACCCTTTTGCGTATCATCCCACTGAAAATTATCAGAATTATAAATTTGGCCTTAATGCTGATGGAACCACCAATTTCAATGCCTTTCAAGAATTGGAGGAGATAAATCCTTTCGAAGCAACCCATAGCTGCTGTATTGGCACTGCTGCAGATCCAGATGATTGGCGATTAGCAACTGCTGCCGACGACCCTTGTTTTGTGAATCCCGAACCTGGATGCTATGGCGGATTGCTAGGATATACGAGTGGAACAAATAAAGGATATGTGCTGGAAGAAGAGAAAGTATTTTGTGATGGACTGAGGGGAAATATGTGTAATGGACCCCACCAGTGGCAATTATATGGTGAAGAAATGCGCTGCGGGGTTAATGGACAAAATGAATGTTCCGGGATTCATGATGCTTGTGAAGGCCAACTTGCGTTCAGTTTCATCGATAGTGGTTGGTGCAGTGGTAAAATGGGGTGTGCAAATATCTGCACCAGTGCTGTAGTCTATCGGGGGGCAGAAGATAGAACATACTTTACCAGTGAAAACATAAACCAGATGGCCATTGAAGCAGAAGGTGATTTGACTATTTTTGCGTGCGGTTGCACTAATGCTGATAACGGAAACAGATGTGATGCTGATTTTGATGGCCGCTTTGAAGGAAGATGTAGTGGCGGAGATTGCACAGAATAGTGTTACTTAAAAGTAATCAATTAAGAAAGATTTATAAATTCTTTCCGTTTTAATAGCTTATGGGCACTCTTAACGGAAACTATCATGAGTTTACCTTAGAAAATGGCCTAAAAGTAGGGTTACATACGACTTCCACTCAGACCGTCTCAGGAAGGCTGCGAGTTTTTCATGGTAGTCTTCATGAAAAAGAAGGTGAAGAAGGACTCGCCCACTTTCTTGAACATACTGTAATGGTGGGGGGAGGAAGAAAATATTCTTCAGAGCAGGCAGAAAAACTAATGAACACTTTTGGCAACATTAATGCCGCTACTAACTTAGTGGAAACTCGTTTTATGATTGAGATGATAGCTGAAGATTTAGAGTCCTATTTAGATTTCATCAGCGATGTTGTATTTGAACCCAGACTGGCTACATCCAAAGTAGATCAAGAGAGGCAAGCGGTCATGCGGGAAATAGCCGATAGAAAAAGCAGAGCATCATTTCAAGACAATCAGGATTTTGATAAAGCATTGTATGGGCTAGATTCCCCGCGCATTTATTTTGGATTAGGGAAAGAAGATCTAATTTCCAGGGTCTCCGCAGACGATCTTAAATGTTTCCATCAACGAGGATAAGTGAAATAACTCCTGCACACATTTTAGAGGCAGCCAATACTTATTTGCCTTCTCACCCAGAAGAAGGAAAGTACGTTCTTCTTCTCCGAGATCCGCTTAAAAAGTAATCTATCTCCTCACGCACTCTTCAAATTCACTACAGGTTGTTTCATAATCACACTCAAATATTTCTCTATTTTTCTCCAATATATCGTTTTTTGACACACAGCCATCTCCTGCCAGTAATTGTTTAATCGAGGAGGGCAAATATCCAACATCGCATCGTTTCATCCGCTCAATAAAATTATCGCACAGCCGGCGCAAATTCCAATCAATGTCAGGAGAATCTTTCGGTTCTTTTTTCTTTTTGTTTTCTTCATCCTCTTTATCTTTCGAAGGGGCATAACTTCCATCCCATAAGCAGCCCGGGCCAAAGTTATCGTACTTTTGCTCGATAACTGCCAGATTTAAGGCAATGGTGCCGACCAATTTACAATAAAATCCACATTCACCATTATCATTGCATCGGCCATAATCTCGAAAAAAGGTCGCATCAGCTGCGTTGGTTTGGTTGCTCCACAAACACAGTTGGCCTTCCTCGTTTAAGATTTCTTCATAGTGGTGGTCATGTTCTTTACATACTTCATTCAAACACTCTCCGGGATAGAATAGAGGGCAGCTCTCATCGGTGCCCGGCCCGCAATAGGAAATAGTATCGCACTGCCGCGATCCCTGCCGCCGTGATGGCTCGCAATCAGTGTAATACCTGATCAATTGCGCCAATTCCGTAAATTGCGCAGGGTTATTGAGTATGCCAGAACGAATTTCCTGCCCATGAGTTTCCATCTCTCGCCGGGCGTAGGAAAAAGCCTGATTCATTTCTGCTTGAGACAGGTTGTCACATCGCGACGAAACAGGCTGCGGCGCTATTTCTGAAGAGGAATTACAGGCTATGAAAAATCCAAGAACAGTGCTTCTAACTAGATGAGCCAGGGACATATTTCCTAATTAAAATACTTATATTTATAAAATTGTGGCCTATCTTTTAGTCCAATGGCAAACGGAAACACAATTGTGGCAGTAATTTTCTTTATTCTTGGTTTTATAGTCTATCTATTTTATCGCTGGCTCACGCAGCCAAGAGAACGCCGGGAATATACGCCCAAGTCCCGGGTCCGGTACTCTCCTTTTATGAGCAATCCTTTTGCCAAAGCGCGAATTGCGCAGCTGCATCAGCAGCATGAACATAAACATAAAGAAGCACAGAAAGAAGTTTTGTTAGGTACCTTTGGAAAAAAGAAACAGCCGAGCACGCAATTTAATGAGCTTAGGCAGGTGATCCATGAACATCACCTTACTAAGTGGAATAGGATGACATCGCAGCAGCAGGATGAATTTAAAAAATTACAGAAGATAATCAAACAGCGGGAAAGTAGGATGGGTGTGAAGGAAAGGGAAGAGGTTATGGAAAGGTTGAGGAAGATGAGGAAGTGAAAATCACCTCTTCCAGGTTTTTTCGTACCAGGGCGTTTCTATTCGAGGAATAATGATTTTACTACGACCAGAAAGTTCTGGCCAAAATCCATAGGGTCCTACTCGCAGCATTTTCATAATATCTGGCTTTAATTCTCTTATTTTAGAGATTCTGGAAAGTAAGGACCTATCCCCAAAACTAAGCCTATCGCTTATCTCTCCAATTTCATCTCTCTTAATGCGCTTATAATTAGTGGACCATAATCTTTTCACGGCCGCATCAAAATAATCTCTTCCTTTTCCGGTTGGTTCAAGAAGGTACTTTCTATCAACAGTATATTTGACAAATTGCAGCGCGTCTCTTTCACGTGACTTATACCTGATTTTATCGGAATTTAATTGATGCATCTGGCTTCGTAAAAAATCCCAACTATTATATTTAAATCCCAGCTCTTCTATCATCCTCCCCCAGAAAAACATTTCTAAAATAGGGGCGGGACAATATGTTCCTGCACTTAAAAGACCGCCCAGCTCTTCTTTCTTTATCGTTCTTGCTTCCAAGGTCCAATAAAATACGGGCTCCTCATCATTTTCAGGATCAAATGCGGTTCTTTGCGCTTTAAACCAATTACCGCTGGATGCATATTCTTTAATTGTTTGGCGAATAAGTTCACGATCTTGATTTAATGGCGCATCATCATTGACTTGTTGTAATGTTCTTACTCTTGCTTTAAGAGTTTTAATTCCTTGATGCACAAAATATTGTTCTTTTCGGTTTAATTTTTTTAAACCATTACAAAGAGCATGATAATCCTCCAAAAAGGTTCGAGCTTCTTCTGTGAGGGGAGCATTAAGAAGAGTAGAAGCCGCCCTTTCGGCGGTTGAAAGTCGATAATCTGATAAACGAACGTAGTTGCTTTTCCAGATTCTTCCAGCCAGCTGTGCCAGATGCGGATATTTTTGCAGCCTTCGTTCCAGAGTTCCAATATCTTCTTTTTCAGCCATCTTAATATTTACTGATTAGTAGGTTAGTAACACTTTATTCTTTTGATTTCAACAGATATATGAAACTTTGCTCTTAAATTTTTATTAAAATAACAAAAGTCTTATAAATAATGTTATTTTGATATTTTTTATGAATCAAAATTATTCTTTAGATCGCAAAGACAAGCAGATATTAGCCGAACTTGATGTTGATGCCCGGCAATCATATCAGCAAATTGCTAAAAAGGCCGGCCTGAGCAAAGAAGTGGTAAAATATCGTATTGACCGGCTAATCAAAAACCATACTATTCTCCGTTTTCATACCGTTATCAATTATTTTAAATTGGGCTTAATTAAATTCAAACTCTATCTCCGCCTGACTAACACCAACAAAGAAAAATTAGAAGAAATTGCCCAATATTTTCATAAGCATTCTCATACTGAGTGGGTGGCTCTGACAACCGGTCGATGGGACTTTATAGCGGGATTTCTGGTTCATAATGTCAATGAATTTGATCTGGAAGTCCAGCAAATGCTGAACTTATTTTCAACCCATATTCAAGAAAAATATGTGACCACCACTCTTTACCTATCCCATGAAACAAGGGGTTTTTTAAGCAAGAATACACACTTTAAACGCATAAAAATAGTCTATCATACTAGTTCGGATCAACAAGAAAAAATCGATCTGGTTGATGAAGAAATACTTCGACTTCTTGCCAATAATGCACGTTTGCCTGCAACCAAGATTGCCCAAAAATTAAATCTCACCCCTCGAATAGTTCAATATCGCATGAAAGAATTAGAAAAGAAAAAAATCATTTTAGCCTACAAAGTTCATCTTAATCCTAAAATGTTGGGGAGGATATTCTGTAAAGCCCTGATCTATCTATCGACTATCACAGAAAAGAGATTAAACAATTTTATCATGTACACTTCTTCCTTGCCTGAAGCAATCTGGCCGCAGCGCGTTATGGGGAACTGGGATTTTGAATTAGATATGGAATTAGAAAACTATGATACCTTCCAAAATAGATTATTTGAATTAAAAGAAAAATTTCCCGACATAATAAAAAACCACGAGTTTTGCATTGTTTCCAAAGAATTCAAACTGGATTTATATCCTAATTGTTACCGACAAATAGATTGAAACTTACTAACTGAAATTTTATTCACCAATCAAAGCTTTTTCTTATATCTCTCCATAATTCTCCCGATATATTTTCATTTTTCTTGGAATTATGGTGTAACTCTCCGTTATAATCTTCATACACCCATGCAATACTATGGGTAATCCATTCATCGGGATCAAATTCTTTCTTCCAACCCAATAGTGGTTTTTTCACTAGCTGTAATTTTCTCGTTCCATTGAGTCCCCATCCCCCTCCACCGGGGTTGCCAGGAATATGCGCACTGATTAATCCAAATTCCATCTTTGGATTGTCTTTAGCCGTTCCAGTTGCAAAATAAGTAACTAAACTTTGGTATCCAAAAACATACGCATTACGGGAATCCTCTAGTGTTCCTTCAACGAATGTTTTAGGAAGTAGTTGTGCATCAATACTTCCATTGCGTTTAAAGTCAGCAATAACTTCCTCTAAGGTAATCCTATTAATAGCGGGGTCCCCAGCAATTCTAGCTTCCCGTGTTTTCAATCTCTGATATTGTTCAAAGTTCATCTCTAGGTACAGTCCCCGCTCCTGGTAAAGTTCAAACCAGACTTTATCGATTTTTACTTCTGTTTGCAAATTCATTCTTGTCACCATTTCTGATTAGGCAGTAGCACCGGCAGCCTATATATCATTTGTGCCCCCCTTTAGAGGGTGCAGATGGGAAGATTTATATTGAATAACTGTTCTTTTAACAAAGATGGAAGTAACACCTTTAGAGAAAATAGGCCTGAGCAAAGGAGAAATAAGTGTATATCTGGCGTTGCTCAAGCTAGGCCAAACGACTGCCGGCCCAATTGTGGATGAAGCGAAAGTAACCCGCTCCAAGATTTATGATATTCTGGAAAGGCTCAAAAATAAAGGCCTGGTAAGCTATATTACCAAAGAATCTACCAAATATTTTAGTGCCTCCGATCCAAGCACTATTATGCATTATCTAGAGAATAAAGAAAAAGAAATTCAGGCAGAAAAGATATCTATAACAAAAATGTTGCCAGAATTAATGCTTCAGCAAAAATTAGCTGTAAACAAAAAAATTGCCGAGATATTTATCGGAATGAAGGGGATGGAGAATGCTTTCGATGTTCTTGTGCATGAATTTGATTCTAATGAAGTTTATTATGCATTCGGAGCGGGAAAAGGAGAGAATATACCACAAATTCAATTATTTTTTTCCCAGCTTCATCAGAAAAGACAGGCAAAAAAAGTCCATGCACAAATAATCTTTAATGAATCATCCAAAGGATTATTTAAACTGCAAGAAAAATCAAAATTCGTGGAAACAAAATATTTACTGGAATCAACTCCTGCCGCAATCAATATTTACAAAGATTACACTGTTATTGCCATCTTAAACGAAGAGCCAATTGCTTTTTTGATTAAAAACAAAGAAACTGCTGATTCCTTTCGCGAATACTTCAAAGTTATGTGGAAACTTGCCAAATGATATCAACCTCAAAAAAGCAGCGGCTTTTTGGGTTCCGAGGAATCCTCAGAACCTTTATAAACGCCAAGAGATTAATGCAACTGAAGTACATGATAGATAAAAAAAGAGGAATAGCCGCGGTAGTTCTAGCTTTATTTCTACTCCTAGCTCTCCCTGCCTTTGCCGATGTCAGCGGCTGCTACGTCTATCCTGAAGGCCGGGAGGATTTATACTGCGTTCCCAATACTTTAGATACCGAAGCACAGGCCGACTGCAACAATTATGATGATTGTAGCCTCAGTGAACATTTTATTCCCGGTTCAAGCTGCGTCAGCATTCCTGAATGCCAGCAAGTGACCTGTAACGTCGACTGTCAAACACACGCGCAGGGAAAATGCCAGCAACGGGGCGGAGAAGCAGTTCCGCAGGACCAATATGACCTGTGGTGTTCACCCGGATGTTGTAAAATCAGCAATCTTTTCTGTCAATTCAACCTCAACCTCTACCAATGCCAGCTGCGAACTGAGCAACTGGGCGCAAATCCAAATCTGATGACTTTCGCCAATCCGGTAGGCCTGACGTTGCAGCAATGTAATGAGCAATATTGCTTAGTTGAGGTGCAAACTGCAAGGCTCAACGGAATTATCACCGATGGAAGCGCACCTTTGGCAGGAGCAGCAGTTACTCTCGAGGGCCGCAGCCAGCAAACAATCTCTGCAGGGAATGGTTTTTATGAATTCAACGATCTAGCTCCTGGCTCATTATTATTACACATTCAAAAATCAGGTTACACCCCCCTTACGAGGACCATTTCTCTTTCCCCCGGCCAATATGTCAATCAGAATTTCACTCTTGCACCCCTTGGAAACACCATCGCTGTTACGGGCAGAGTTACTTATGATGGGCAAGCTGTATCAGGAGCGACTGTGTCATGGCAGGGTTCCACCGCTGGACAGACTTTCACCGATGGTGTTGGAAATTATAATATTCCTGAGCTTCCTGCCGGACAATATCTTATTACTGTCAGCAAAGCAGGGTATGTTTCACAAGAACAAGACATTATCGCCGCAACGGAAGATATAACCTTGCCATTTGTACTCACTGCGACCACTCTTTCAGGAGTGCGCGGGGTTACAAACGTCGATTTTAATAATGATGGTGAAGGTCAGCCGACCTATGGTGTTCGTCTCTATGCCAACGGCATCTTCAAAGGATATTCACAATATCCTGGTGGCTATTATCAACTGGATCTTCCTGCAGGTGAATATCAACTAGTGGCAACATACCAAGATTATGCAGCGGAAGAATCAATTTCAATTGGAACAGCACCAGTGGTTCAAAACATACACTTAATCCAGTATGTCGGTGAATGTACTCTTCCAAATCCTCTTCGGGATGTAGCTTCATTTACGTCTGAACCCGTAACGGGTCTGCTGCAGGTTCGTTTGCAATGGGCCAAACCTTGTGCGGAAGTGATTGGATACACCATCGAAAAAAAAGCCACCGATGTTGTTATTGAAACAATTTCCGCCTCTCCCGCACAAAATATACTGCTCGACTCTCAAGTTGAATGGGGACAAACGTATACTTATTCCATTAAGACCATTTACGGACAAGGAGTATCGCCCAATGCTCTTGAAACAACTATTACCATGGGCAGTGAAGATTGTGAGGGACGATATCAACAATCCCGCTGGGATACCTTCTGCCGAACCGGAACTTCCGAAATACGTAAAACCGTGTGGACGTGTAATGCGCAAAATGTGGTGGTGCCCTCACTGAATTGTGCTGATCGGGACGGGACTGGGCAGGATTATTATTGCGCGCAACTAACTCCCGGAAATGCTGAATGTAAAGATGCAGGGATGTGCAGTACTTCTGGTGACCCTTTTGGATTGTATTATTCTCTTGATATGTGTTATGGCACTAGCAACACTGTCGACGCTCCTTACGATGCTCCTAATTATTGTTACTATGACTATTCAGATTCCGTGGTTGATCAATGTAAAAGCTGTCTGAATGTGGAAAGCTGTTTTGATTACCGCAGCCAAGATGCGTGCAACATCAATAATTGCCTTAGTGATACCTGCATATGGATTAATGGGGCCTCAAATAGCGAACCCCTCATCGATTACGGTCTTATTAATCTGCCGGTATCCATCACGCCTGAGACTGGCCAAGGATATTGCGCAGAAGAAAAATATAACGATGACGACCAATGCGCTTTATGCAGCGCAAGCGCAACACTCTTTGAAAATAATTATTGCACTGCGCAAGTTTGTACCAGCTTAGGGCGCTGCTTTGCCAATGCTCAGGTGAGCTCCTGTAATTCCTGTGGAGATGTTCCTTCTGCAGATGCAAATTGTTATACCTATTCTACAGAACTCGAATGCACTGCCCACTCTGGTATCCAAAAAACTCTTTATGGCGATATAACTCTTTCCCAAGATCGCTGTGGCTGGGGCAGATGTTCTTGGCAAGGAGAAGTGAATGGATTTAGCGGCGGTTCGTGTGTAAAAGATGCTGATGCCAATGAACAGGATGATTGTGCAAGTTTTACCTCCAGCGGAGAATTGCGCGCATGTCGTATCGACAATGCTCCGCCAAAAACAAAGCTTGTTCCAGCAGGAGTACCAATAGTTTCTTTGGTCACCCCCAACGTGACTTTTGAGGGTGATGATAGCCACCATCTCGAAGGAAGCCAGCGTAATAAAATGGGCTTGCTAGGGTATTGCGTGGCTAGCGCCGATTCTCAGGCACCATCTTTGTGTACGCAGTATACCGAAGTTTTCTACTTAGGAAACACACCTCACGAGTTGGTAACGGTGAATATTCTAGATTCAATAACCGAACAAATCAATGGTAAAACGTATCGTATCAAATTTTATTCCAAGGATAAATATAAAAATCAGGAGCCGTTGCAGGAAGCTTTTATAGTCGTTGATAATATTGCACCCGAATTTGATATTCAAGATACCAGCAGTACCGTTGGTGACAGAACCACTTTGACCGCTTATTTGGTAGGAACATCGGAAGCGATGGGTTGTTTTTTTGCGCTCACGCCAATTCTTCCTCTAAGGCCAACACAAACGCATGTTGTTGGAAGAGAAGAACAAAACAAAGAAGCCACTTTTACCGATCTTTCAGGCATCCTCTACAATTTATCGGTCACCTGTAAAGATGACCCTGGCAATGAACAAATTCATAGCAAATTGTATACTTTTGATCAGGAAGAGCGGATCGCTATTCTTGAGCCAGCGATGCAAAGTGCCATTGCCAGCCGCAATATCCAGTTTAAGATGAGCACTGTTGCCGGTGCGCGCTGTGAATTATATACTCACAATCAAAAAGTAGCAGATTTTATCAGTGATGAGGAAGGCAAGATGCATCAAACATTACTTCTTCCCGGGTTCATTGAACGGGAATATGCCGCTGAATATAAAGCAGTCTGTTATGAATTACTGACTGATGAAGCATATGAAGATTATTTCCACTTCACGGTTGATTTTACGCCTCCGCAAACCCAGATTGTGCTGCGCGAAGCATCCCGCGAAGAACGCCCAACGGAATTTGGCTGGGAGACTTCATTTATTCGCGAAGCTGGAGTCGAATTTGAATGCGCCGCCGCGGGGTTTGCCTGTGACAAGACTTTTTATTGCTTAGGAGAAGGATGCGAGAATGTTGCCAATGCGCAATATCAAGAGTACACTTCTACTATTCCGGTGACTGCCTCCACACTGATTTGCTATTATTCAACCGACACGGCAGCTAATGTTGTCTATGCTCCTGCCTGCGGAACTATTTTGATAGAAGGGTATGGCTTGGTGCTGGAAAATCCTTCCCAGCATTATTACGAAAATGAGCAGTGGGGAATAAGTAATGCTCCAGTCTTTGATCTTTCTTTTTTTACGAAAGTACCCACACAAGAATGCCGCTTCGACGTTGTATCTGGATTTCCATATAATTTTGTTCCTGCATTTAAAGTTCTCCTGCCCAATACCGCCGGGCGCTACACCTTTGCGCAATTTCCAACAGCTGCGGGCCTTGCTGCGTATTCGGAAGAAGGGGATACCAAGACAATTTATGTTGTATGCAAAGATGGGGCCGGCGACCTTGGACCAGAGCAGAAAATTAATTTAGAATACGATCCCAGTATCCCTGAAATTACTGCTGCGTATGCACGCCCTAATCCCGTGCTTGAGGGGAATACGGTCACTTTGTTTATTGATACTGACGATAAGACTATATGTAAATTTAGTGATGCGGGCCACACCGAATACGCCCAAATGAATTTTGCGTTTCCCGGCGGTGAAGCTGAGCTGGGAAATATCCAGGCAGTCAAAGAATTGCAGGAACATCATCAGGCAGCGTATACCATCAATTCTTTTCTGGGCTTGGTACAACCGTTTAATATCACTGCGCAATGCCGCAATGGTGCAGACGATTTATCCGAAGCCAAAACTATTGAATTCACCGTAGATTACAGTCAACTTGGGGGCATTTTATCATTTTTCCCAGACCAGACTTTTTCCACGGCTTTTAATATGAGTTTCGCCGTTGAAACCTCCAAAAATGCCATCTGCACTTATCGGGTAAATGGAACTCCTATTATTATGTCTGGTGCCGGAAGCAGAACACACAGTGCTTCCCGAAACAACCTTGCCGAAGGCTACTACCAATTTCCTTTTAGCTGCCAGATAGGTGAACATGCCGTGGAAGAAGCATTTACATTTACCATCGACAGAACGATGCCCAGCATAACTAGTATTAACGATGGGGAATATTCTTGCGGTGAAAATATTTCTCTTATGGTCTATACGAATGAGCAGAATATAACTTTCTATTCATATGAACTTTACGATGCCGGTGAAACTCCCGAAGCACCCAACCCCGCCAATCTCTCCTCTTTTCAGTCTTTTTCCTATTTGAGTTATAATCAGAGCTTTCCTGCACGCGGCACTAAAATTGCCCAAGGAACATTGCCGGCGCAACTGCCTTTGCAAATTGCCACAAACATAACGCCGGGGCATCGCTATTTTGCACGAGTCAAAGCAGAGGATGCCGCTGGCAATGTCGGCCAATTTAGCGAGAGTGACGGTGTTCGCGCCACTGCTGCTAATGATTCTATCTGCACTGATGACCAAACCGCTCCCGAGATTCTCCTCGTTGCTAACGAAAGTTGCACTGCATCACTGCTGGAGATCCATTGCAGTGATCAAACCGGCTGCGGACAGATATTGTATGGGACGCACGCATCCGCATTGCAGTGTAATCCTGTACTTCCTTACAACGGCGCCAAGATTAGTTTCACTGCCAGTGGTTGGCTCTGTTATATAGTAAAAGACGCCGCGGGAAATAATATTTCTGGTACAAGAGCCGTGACTCTTGCCGACACTGACGGGGATGGCATTGCTAATATTTGTGATGCCTGTGACGACACTATCGCCGGAAAAATAAGCGATGCCCAAGGGTGTGCCGTTGGTGAAGTTCCCGCAGGAGAACGCATGCAAGATACCGATAGCGATGGCCTACCTGATTACTGGGAAAAAATGTACGATCAGGAGCAATGCCAGCTCAATTACGTAGTAATTGATTCCAATGATAATGCAATGGCCGATACCTCTGAAGATTACGATGCAGATGGCACTACTAATTATCAGGAATATATCGGGCGCTCTGATCCGTGTGTGGCAGATGAGCTGCAATCAGAAGAAACAGCACAGAACCGAACCTTTATTCCTTCTTCCACAAGACCTGAAACGGGCAATGTTTTGGCGTGGGTTTTACTGATCATGGGGTTGCTCCTTACTTTCGGAGGAATTGGATATTTAGTGTATTATTATAACTATGCACCGACCCCTAATAAGAGGGCGGTCCCTGCATTTGAATCGGTCTCCTTCGGTCCTGTCGCCGATGAGGGAAAAGTGGGGGAAGCGACAAATTCGTGGCAAGACAAGCTCTTTAAACTTAAAAAAGAAAAAGCCGAAAAAAATAAAACGCGACAGCGCTTAGAATTATTTCAAAAATTTGGAAAAGGGTCGCCGAGCATACCTCATCTCACCGATGTTATTAAAGCGAAACCTTCCCTGCCAAAATTGCAGCAATTGGCTGAAAAATATGTTGAGCATAAAGAAGATATCCAGCCCGGATTACGGCCGGAAGAAAAAAGTATTTTTGCGAAGTTGGAGGGGATAGCCAAGCAAACTAAAGAGAAGAAAATTAACGAAGTGGTTAATACTAAAGATGCGGAATCTATTTTTGAGAAATTAAAAGAGATCAGCAGGAAAAGGAAGGAAAAATGATGATCAACAAAAAAGCCATGGGCGTCGGACAAGTCTTCGTCTTCATCATCGCTGCGTTAAGCTT
>CAYOKQ010000009.1:0-36263 GCA_964404595.1 uncultured Methanosarcinales archaeon
TAACGCCATATTCATGGAGAGAACCCAACGGGGGCAGCTTCAGTCGGAACTACTGCATATATAAATGTTTCTATTTTTACCATTACCAAGTGGTATTTTAATTATACGCATCAGGGGTTAGACCCATTCAATAAAATTCCATTAAGAATAATATCTCTATTAAATATTCCTGTGGAAAGTATTATTAATAAGCCAGCTTTACCCTTTGCAATGGCAACCAACATTTTAGAAGACATTAAAAAACTGCGTACAAAGTTCCATCTTAATCAGAAAGAATTAGCCGATAAAGCCAGAGTATCCCAAAGTCTGATCGCTAAGATAGAAGCAGGCAAGATTGATCCTTCTTTCACTAAAGCCCAGCAAATATTTCAAGCTTTAGACCAACTGCGGGAACAAGAAGAAGTGAAAGCCAAGCAGGTTATGAAAACAAAAGTTTGTTTTGCCCAGCATAGCGATCCTTTAAAAGAGGTTATCAAAGCTATGAAAAGCAAGGGGATTTCACAGATGCCGGTGCTTCATAAAGAACGCGTCATCGGCATTCTGTCAGAAAGCACCATCCTTAACAAGATCGCCGAGCGGCCGGATAAAATCCATTCATTAAAAGCAGAAGACATGATGGAAGAATCCCCCCCCATCGTCTCTCTTAATACCGGCATGCATACACTGCTCGAATTACTTCGCAACCATCCCATCGTATTGGTTTCAGAAAAAGGAGATATTAAAGGGATTATTTCCAAGAGCGATTTGTTGGAGAAGATAGAGTGAAGATTTGCCTTGGTCTAAACCCAGCCCAATTTCCCATCGTAAGCTATATAAACAAAAAGTGGTTTTGGTAAAGTCGTCAAAAAATTCTTACAAAGAGGCGGATTGTATGTAGGAGTAAGTGCCGGAAGTTATCTTGCCTGTCCCACCATCGAACAAGCAACCTGGAAGAGAGCAGATAGGAATAGGTGGGGGGTGATGGATTTTAGAGCATTACATTTCATTCCTTTTCTGATTGTCGCTCATTTTGAAGAGAAATGGAGAAAAATCATTGATTCTGCTGCCAAAAATATAAAATATCCCCTCGTTGCTCTTACTGATCAACAAGCAATAGTGGTCAACGGAAAAAAGTATAGAGTTATTGGCGTTGGCAGAAAAGAATGCTGGAATAAAGCTGAAAAAATAATCAGCAGTTAAACTAAATATTCCATATCTTGCGAATTTTAGTATAAACCAACTAAACCCACATATTTCTCCAGCTCTTTCACTGCACTCTCTATCTCATCGCTATTAATTTCCTTTTGATATTTTTTCTTGTTGACAGTATGTGCATACAACGGATCATAATAAGATTCTAATAAGATTTTCACTGCTTCTTTATTTCTTCCCTCCTCTAATAAACGCAGCGCTTCCTGCTGTTTCAGTTTGCTAATCACTTTAAACAAATGAGCAGTAACTTCTTTGATTTGCTGCAGCGCTTTTTGAGTGTCAAAATATTCCTGAAGTGCATGCTCTGCCCTTTTCTCCATGCTCCTGGTCACTAAAACAGGAACTCCTTGCAATATTGCTTTATACAAGAAAGCAGGCATTTGCACCTCCCCTATTTTTCGGCTCTCCCCTTCTACCAGAATAACCTTCTGCCCGTTCAATTCCCGCAAGCGCCATAATAATAAATTCTCAAACGCTTTTTGGGATCGCGGCCGCAAGCCAATGCCCCCATACAAACTGCCCCGATGCTGCGCAATCCCTTCCAGATCCAGCGAGTTAGAAAAATAAGATAAAATTTCCGTTTTTCCCGTGCAGGTGAGTCCCCAAATGACGACTAATTTTGGCCTGAGTTGAAATTGTTCCAGCTGTTGCTGTACATATTTGCGATATTCTTTATAACCGCCTTGCAATTGGAAAGCAGTATATCCAAGAGCTTGCAGCAGCTGTGCAATTATTCGAGAACGCATGCCTCCGCGCCAGCAATTAACAACGATTGTTTTATCTTTATATCTTTCTACTTCTTTCATAAAATGGGGCAATTTAGTGAGAAAATATTGCTTGCCTTTATCAATTGCTTCTTCTTTTGAAATGTTCTTGTAGATGGTCCCGACCAAAGCTCTCTCTTCATCGGATAAAACTGGAAGATTAAAAGCAGAAGGGATATGATCTTCTTCGAATTCAGCAGGAGTTCTGGTATCTAAAAATACGGAATTTGGAAAAGCTAAAGCTTTTTCTACGGAAACAGTGATCATAGCTTCACCATGCTATTTCCTTTTTATCTCGAAAAAAATTTCCCGTGACAAGACAGATTTTTTGATCCATTGAGTTAGAAACAGGGTATTCATTTAAAGATTTTTCCATACTCTTTCTGAAACTTCTTCTCATCAAATTGGGCACCTATGAATTCCGCCACTTTCCTTGCATTCTCCAAACCATTGTGCAACGCAACCGATGCTCCTGGTGAAGGCGTTATATCAAAAATAATGCCATCACCGATGATTTTGGCATCCCCAAATTCCAAAGCTCTTTTTTTGGTATCAACCAATTGCGGCCGAATGCCCCCAAGCCCCCTGCCATATCGAATTTGAGAATAGGTGATGGATGGCACAATCTTGCGCACATTCCATTTCATGAAAAAATAAGTACCGATGAATGGAAGATCATACAGCACATTCCGGGCAATATAATGGAACAGCACGGGATCACGAATAATATGTATCAGGCTCATGGTCGCATCATAGCGAAAACGAAACAGGCGCAGAAAATCAAGAATGGAACGATAGCGGTAACGCTGCGTCATTGGTAACACTTTTGCCGTGGGCCCAAATCGAGTTTCGTGGGGATTGCTCACGTCCGGATCCCCATGCACGGCGGCAAAGGGCAATTTCTTGGCCTGCACCGTGTATACTTTGCCGCTCAGAAGATGAGGCGAGGAATAGAAACTTCCGGCAACAGGCAGAAGAATCCAATGCCTGGCATAGTTAAGTGAATGTGCAAAGAGCAAACTATCGGCTCCTCCGGCCACCACCACCGTTTTAGCGACGAATTCTTCTTTATCGTTGGTAATAATCCGATACAAATCCCCCTCTCTGATAATATGCTGGACTTTGGTTTGGGTGCGGACTTCGATCTTTTTTCCAAGAACTTGCGCATGCTTGGCAAATGATTTTGCCAGCGCGCCGTAATTGACTGTATAGCCATCAGGAGAATATAAAGCAATGATTTCTTCATTCGGATTTCTCCCCTTGACCACGTTGGGTTCAATGGCTTCGATTTCTATCCTGCCGATCTTTCGCAACTTTGGATATAAATTTTTAATTTCCTCATAGCGTTCTTCCAAGATTCGCACTTCCTCTGCCCCCATCCCTAGCACCATCTTGGAGGTGATGCGAAAAATACCCTCTTCTTTATGTTTCTCTAGATAGAGGCGGGTTAATTCAGTTCTTTGTTGTACTGTTTTTGATTTCTGCCCGGTGTAATTGGTCTCGATGTCGCCAAAATGCAATGTCTGGCTGTTGTTATCTTTGTTGCTATTGAGTTGTGCGATATCGTATCGTTCGAGAAGAGCCATACGTTGCACCGAGCTATAATTAGCCAGCACGTAGAATGTGGCTGTGCCGGTAACACCTGCTCCGATGATGATAACATCGTAAGGATCCATGGAATTAAAGAACTTAGGGAAGATATAAAGGTGTGGTATCGAGAGTTTTTATGTTTAGTATTGTGAAGTAGTGATTTATAGAAAAGCTTTATAAATAGTCGCTTTTTAGACCGTTGTGGAGAAGCCCCCCCCCATGTCTTTAGACTGCCACCTTATTCGAGAAATCCATGAACTCAATGCCTTTGTGCATGAAAATGCCAGTGAATACTATCATACTCGTCCTGTAGCTCGCTCTAAAGCTGCGCTTATTCTTCCCAATCATCGACAGCATACGTTTGATATCGAATACGATTTGAAAGATCTTTTGTTTATTGGTGCCATAACGCATAATTCAGTCTTATTGACCGGAGGGACAGACATTGGAAAAACGACACTCGCTAAACTGGTAATGAATGGGCTTTTTGGCACTGAAGAAGTTGGCTGGCATCGCATTGACGTCGATACCGATTTTGGGAAGGATACTCTCACCGACCCTGACTTTGGTGCTATTACTCAAGGTAGAAGAATGTCAGAAGGATTTTACAGCTTGGCAAAGTACCTTCAATTACCCGGACTTATTTTGGATGAAATTAATAGGACGGCAGCAGTTCTCGCCACAAAATTATTGCACGTGATGGACAAAGATGTAAGCCTCCCTGACGGACAGAGAGCAAAATTAGGGGTACCCATGAATGGAACTCGCTACCAATATCAAATTACTGCCATTAATGAAGGAAAAGGATATGGGGGAACTTTTGACATCGATAAAGCTATGCGCCGACGCACAGTGATTGAGATCCCTATGGATATTTTTACTCTCACTAACTTGGATCGGCTACGTATCCAGCAACAGAGTAAAAAAGAAATCGGATTAAAGAATACCAAAAGTCATTTAGAACAGGTGCTGCGTATTCATGAAAAATTAGAATCCGATCTTACCTTACATCCACTGGCAGAAATGTTTATTCTCTATCTGGAAGCATTTGATTATTGCAGAAATTCAATCACGGGAGAAAAAAGCGGCGTTGCCTCCAAGCAAGACAGTGTCCGCCATGTGTGCACTCAGCCGGTAAGCCTGGCAGGAGCGGCAGTGCCAGGAGATGGCATTGCGTGCAACTTTTTAAAGACGTTTGAGCATGAACTATGCCCCTATGTGCGAGGATTAACACCGGGACTCTCCAAAAATCTTCGTTCGGTTGCCAAAGGATTTGCTGTGTTACGGGCAACCAAATTCGTAGAGATGATGCAGGGATATTTACAAGAACAGATTCAGCAGCCGCTAAGCTATGTCATTGATGCACCCGATCAATTTACAGCATCCTTACAAGAATATGCCGGATCTGCCAACACCGGGAGAGCTTTAGCCCAAAAAGCGCTGGATAAATATGTATCCAACCTAAAAAAAGAAAAAGAAGACATCCAAGCGGCACTGGGATTTGTAGCTTATTCAAAAATAGGGCTCGCTTCGGCCTGGACTGAAAAACATTACCAAGGAAATCGATTTGAAGCGGTACGCACTTTCTGTGCCGAAGCAGATAAGAAATTTAAAGAAGGTATGGAACGCCCCGAATTACAGAATATAAGCGCACTATTAGAAAGTACCGCTAGTCCAGAAGAACTCGGGCGTATCAAAGGATATTGTGAGCAGCATAATCCTTGGTTATGGAGAGTCCTCTCCCCATATTTTGTAAAAGGTGATCATCAGGAACAAACCAGAAAATCGTTGCAGCTTTATAGGGAGTAATCCTGGCGGCGGTTCGTTTGCATATGTATTTAAAAAATTGAAAAAAAAGAAATAAAAAAAATAAAAATGCCTACTACTGATTTTTCTCGCATCGGGGAACTGTTTTACATGGAGGTGGGCAGACAGCAGCAAGATATTTCTCTCGCTGGATTTTTGCGAGATGCATACATAACCTATCGAGAGAGATATATGCACAATAGCTCATCTCCAGTAGGCCTTCGATTCTTTCAGTATCCGTCGGATAATCCTGCTATCAACGTGACAATCGCCATTAGTGCATCTTTGGGCCAACCAGATATAGTAGGCCTGGGTATGCAAGGGACGGAAACAGATCTCCATAAACTTCTTCCACACCTACGGGGCCAATTCCATGCTGAGTATATGGGAATGCCCGCCGCAGAAACGATGCAGTATTTTGGGGGGCTTTCAGAAAACTTGGCACGGCGAATTATCAATCAGGAAGGAAATCAATTGCATCTCATCGCGGGCCATTTAGGAGCTACCTTTGGAAAAAATGAAGGACAATTAGAACTCAAGGCATTAACGCTGCAACGAAAAAGACGACGATTGTGGCACATGTATTTAGAGCCTCGACATATAGAAGATATAACTCTCACCACAGCTGAAAAAGAATTATTGGGCAGAGCAGTAGCTATTCAAATCGAAAACACGGGATATTATAATGACAATGTTGATCAGCAAATGGTCCAGGAACTATGCCACATACTGCAGCAACGGCCTGCTGACTATCGCTGGTCCTATGAAGCGAGGGGAGTTAATAACCAATGCCTTCCTGCACATCTGTTTCCTTCCTGGGAACACCTTTTTTCAACACAGCTGGCGCATTTTAGCACCGGTTCATTTCGTACTGTACGTATTACTGACAGTAAAGCAAGACCATGAGTACTACACTAAAACAAGACCTTGAACATATGTGTGGCCAAATCCTTGAGCGCAAGCGCTGGACACAATTTCGTGATTTTCAAGTTGTAGTGGAGCCAACCATGAGTGCGTTCGGGGCTCATATAACACTGGCAGATTGGAAAATTAAAGTGATAGTAGGTGAAGATTTTTATCAGGCAGTGGACAGTGCTATCAAAGATCGGCAACTCGATCTAACTCGGGACGCCATGATTGAAAAGATAATGTATACCCTCTTACTTCATGAGCACGGTCATTTTGCCTACGCCCCAAAAACAAAAGAAGATCTGCAGCATATCATTGCAGGTATTTATCAGGCAATCGAAGGACGTGAGTATCAAATGGATACTATTCAACAATTGTGTTTCTACATCCACAATATGTACACTGACACTATTCTCAACACCGTGAATGCTCATACTGATGATGATCAACAGCTATTTCGCGATGGCCTTGCTTTAACCTATATCCTCATGAATAATTATACCAGCAAAGTATTGAAACAAAAAACAGACAAAGCGCACGCGTTATTTCTCTCCTCGAATCAAATCTTATGCCAAACCGACATTAAATATTATGAAAAGATTCAGCCGTTCTTTCCCCGATTTTTTGCATCATTCAATCGCTATCGCGGAAAAATAATGGATATTTTTACCGGTAATCATGAAATCACTCAAAATGCACTCAAGAGAGAACTCACTGATGGTGATAGAACTGCGATGCTGCGACATATGCAAGATACTGCCAGTTGGGAGGCAATGGCATATGAGTATGCTTTGATCGTGTATCCTTTTCTGCGCCAGCAGTTTCAGTGGATGCAAAGTTCGTATACTCGTAAACAGCCTTCGTCAGGATCGGAATCAGGAACACCAACAAAATCAAATTCTCCGTCTCAGCCCCAATCAGGTTCGGGCCAAGGAAAAGAGGGGTTAGGAAAAAAAGAAAAACCACTTCCTCAGCCTGGCTCTGGGCAAAAGAAAACCAGTGGCAGCGATACAAAAAAAACAGGCAGCAAAGAAGAAAAAGAGGAGGAAAATCATCAGTCGGATGCTGGCAAGCAAATTATTAGGCGATTGATAGCAGACACCATCCACGTGCCCTACAGTTCTCCTTTCTTGAAGCAATTTGCCCGCTTGGATAGATTATACACCCAGCGAGCCGGACGTTTAGCATTATTTGCCGAAGAAGAGGCATCAATGTCGCCGCATCTTGAAATTCCATTGGGACAGGAGCAAGTGTCACCTGAGGCTTTTAGACTTAAAGGAATGGATTGGGCCTCGACACGGTTCTATGAGCGACCAGATGGCAGCCGAAATATTGAATTATATCATCGAAATATTCCTTTAATATTGCCATTTGAAGTTGAAGAAAAGCAAGGCGGACTGCCGGATTTAGCATGGATATTTGATAGCAGCATCTCAGTTGAATTTAGGCCCTTTGAAGGTGAGGGAGAAGGTGATTATCATTTTGCCGCACAGACGTTCTATTCCCAGCTCAATTATTTGGAAGAAATAGGAATAGCTCCTTTGCTTCATTATTTCACCGCCAATTTTTCACGTGAAACAATTTCCTCTGGTTGGTGTTCTTATTCAGAAATAAATACAGCTAAAAGAGCAATATTTGATTACCAAGGGCTCGGAACATATTTAGATCCGGCTGTTTTTTGTACTCTGCGGCAGAGCCGGCGTGACAATGCATTATGTTTTATGCTCAGTGATACTAGATTTAATTCTATGAGCAATATGGAGGAAATTCTTCGTGAAATAGATGAGATGCAAAGCATGGGAGGGATTGGATTTTACTTATTTTTATTAGGAGGCAGTCCAACCTATTTTTCAAGCGAAATTGAACGACGAGGCCTGCCAGTCCACCCTATCCAGAGAGCAGAAGATTTCCTGCACGCCCAAATTAGATTTACTAAAGATTTGTATAGTGAGGTAGTACGATCATGAGCAGGATCTATGATTATCCTTTAGTTTCGTGGATTTGTGCGGGGCTGCATCGCAGCACCTTAGATGCAGTCATTGAAGGAATAAAGAAAGACCAACCAATCGATGCTATTCTCCCTCGGCTGGCAAGCAATACGGAATATATTAACAAGATTTTACGAGAAGAAGTCCTAAAACAATTTGCACATTCCGATAGGCCGGTGGTGGAAGTTATTTTAAATTCAGTCGATGCAAAACCAGCTGGACTTGATCGAGAGTACCTTATTAAAGTTGATGTCTCTGGCAATAAAATTACCACTATTGATAATGGAACAGGCATGAGTCTGGACCAAATTTTGCGATTGCTCATCATTCCATTTAATACGGAAAAGACAGGGCTGGACGAGATTGGCCGATTTGGAGTTGGTTTTCTCTCATGCTTAAATTATTGTATGGAAGGTTCACGCAATTTAGTAGGATTGACCACAAAAACAGGTGAAGAAGGATATAATCTTATTTTTTATTCCCCCACGGCGCGAGTGGAAGGATTGCAACTGGCGATTCGAAAAACATGGCGGTATAATCCTGCAGGGACCGGCGTTTTAATTCGACGGCGCATAGTAAGCAAAAGAAGTTTGTGTGATTACATCAAAGAGAATGTCAAGGGAATTCCAACTTATCGTGCAAGAATAATGCTCAATGACAAGCCCGTGGATGATGATAGCAAGATGCTCTGGTATACGCAGCCGGCAGCTTTAGATGTTCGAGGAAAGAAAATGGTGCAAGAAGTGGGGCTTCGCATAAGACTAGGATATGAAAATGAAGACAAAAATGGATTGAGTCTTACTTCCCAAGGTGTTTTGGTGCGAAAATTTTCTAATAGTTTATATCATACGATCATCTCTTTTCCAGCAGGAGTCCAGTTGGTGGAAGGCCGTGATGAGTTTAAGAAAGACCATAATTATCACAGCTGTGTGCAGGCAACTTTTGCTGCTATGCAAACATATATTCAAGCTTGGCAGGAACAAATACATACAAAGAAAGAAAAATCAGCGTCTGAAGAAGAATTTCGAACGTTGCTTGCTTTGGGACCAGGATTGATGTCAGCCGTTGAGCTTAAAAACATTCGGTAAGTGGCTAATATTGACGAGCTGCGAGCAATCTTATTACCAGGTAAGAAATATGTTCTTACTGAATATGAATTGGCTGATTTCTCTGCTTTCTTTGGCACCCATTTGAGAGATATAGCATTTGAAGCAAAATATGGTGCCCATCGCTACTGGAGTGACATTTATGCCGGTAGTGAAAAGTTCCTAGATGATTCATTGACAGTTACTGACACATTTACTCCGTTCCAATTTAGAGAGAGAATGGCACTGGACCCTTCATTTCTCCCAAACTTATCAGTGATGGCCAAAATAAAAGAAGTACCATTTGAATCTTTATCCCTAGTCCACACTTCCACCCAGATGTTCCCGACAACCGGACCTTCACCCTACTTGCTCCACCAAAAAAAAATATTGATTAACCAGGATCATCCTTACGTAAGCGGACCATTTAATCCGGTCAAAGCATATGCTTGTACCGCGGATTTTTTGGCTTTAAATGTAATGATAGCTCAGTTTAGTGATCCACAGGAAGAAAAAGCAGAAAGCTTGTTGCAGTCGCTTATGCAAAAAAGACTGTTTCCCCATCAGCACAAAAGTGGAGAAAAAGATTATTTACTTTCCTAACCATGGCACGAAAAATACCATTATTTAAACAGCAAATTAAGGAATTAAAAGCAGAGGGCACTTCCAAGCCTTACACTATGGCACTTGCTGATTTAGTGATGATGCAAATGGCAGGAGACTTCACTGAATTTCTACAATCACTGCCAGGAGTTAAAGATCAAAATGATTTTGCAGCCGCAGCCCGTCTCATTGCCAAGACCAAAAAAGAGATTACCACAGCAAAATTATTCCCCAGCATTGTAGAGAAAACAATTGAAGCCCAATTTGGAGAACAACATGCCGCTTTGCGTGAGTTGCCTCAAAATGCTCTTGATGCCTATAACGCGATGGATTATCCGCGCGAAGTTCACGTCGACCTTCATCCTGCTGGAGAGCATTTCGCTTTCCATGTACGTGATTTTGGCTCTGGCATGGATTTACCCTCTTTGGTCAAAAATTTGCTTATCCCCTATAATTCCGGCAAAGAATATGATCCTACCAAAATTGGTGAGCATGGCATTGGCTGGTATTCTGTAGTTGATTTTGCGGAAGTGGTAAAAGTAATTTCCCGGCCACAACATTCCTCTTCCGCGGTACAGGCCCTTATTTATTATCATAAGAAAGCAAAAGAATGGCGCACCACGATACTACCCCAGGCTCGCAACGGATTTGCGCGCTGGCCAGAACATGATGGTACCGAGGTTCGTGCGTTCGTTAGGCAGGAAGATACGTCTGCGGAAAAAGTTCGCGACGCTCTGTATCAATATGTAGGGATGGTTCGAGAATCACAGGGGAAAATTTTTCTGGGAGAAGAGCATATCAATCTTCTGGCAGATGAATATCAAGAAGGCCCACCTGCAAATATTGCTGTTAATGGGCAAACTGAATTGATGCGCCTTGCTGTATCCAAGAGGGTTATGCACGGGAATACCAACGATCCTCGATTCAAGCATCGTGATCAGAATTTAGATAAAATAGTATTTACTCAACGGGGTTTATTTGTAAAGTATGAATCTCTTCCATTTAAAGAGGGAGGAATTCAAGCCGCGTTGGCCAAGGACATCATGCGGATGGGATTGGATTTTTGGGTAGATTTGCCAATGAATGTGACACTCACCAAAGGGAGAAATGATATCATCAGCGACCATCAGCCTTTAGTGTTAGAAGGACTTTATCGTGGATTTGAAGATTTATTTTTAGATGTGCTGCTCGAAGATCATGAATTGATGCAGGCCCAGTCCGGTTCGCTGCTTGAAAGTATCGCTCATTTATTTGATAGAACTTACGCACACGTGGCCAAAGTCGTGGAAGAGAATAAATACAGCCGCAAGCGACGATTCATTGCCAAGAGTGCACGCATTGGCAGCAAAGTTATTGATGTTGGCAGTTTTATTGCCCGCGAATGTAGTACGGCCGGACGATATATGGGCGGGGTATTTCGGGATGTAGGCCGCGAACTTGCAGCAAGCGGAGTGCAAGCCGCTCATTATTTCCGACACGATTTTGGATCAGATATAGTCAAGGCAGCAGCATACATGTACACTCATAAAAAAGAGTGGGCTGCAGCAGCAACCAGAGCTGCATTCAAAGGTGCAAAAGTTGGAGTGCCGCTTTTTGTCGGGGTAGGCGGAACATTGTATGGGGTTAATTTACTCTATGAGAAATTTGGAATGGCTGTTCCGGTGACGGCGGGGGCTCTCGCAGGGACAGTGGCAACAGGAAAAGGAGCCATGTTAATATATGAAAACCGGCATCAAATCGCCGAAAGTTTTCAAAAGACTGGCAAAAGTCTACGAGATTTATATTCTCATATAAGAGAGCAATGGCATGATGTGGATCTGCATAGGCTTTTTAGCGGTACAGCCGAAGTAGTGCGCGATGGTGCCGTTGGGTTACTTCATAAAGTAGGTTTGTATGTTAATATCGAAGAGAAGAGAGAACGAAAACGGGAAAAACGAGTCAAAAATTTAACGAAGAAGTATCTTTCTTCTATGTATAAAGATGAATTTCTGCGCAAGATTATGCATAAAGAAATAATTCCCGCAATATTGTATCATTCTGTCCCCGTTGAGCAAGAGCAACCTCAACATCTTGTTCGAGCAGATCGCTCCAAAGGATGGTTTGCTTCATTAACAGATATGGTGGTCGGTGAGTGGAACGCTTCTGGAGCAAGGCCGTATTTGACATCTGCAGAACTCTATTATCAACCACAGGAGGTAGTACAATTTATTCAACCCCAACCAGAATTAAGAAAAACACCTGTAAAATTATCAATCGATCAGTTGGTAGAAATTCATCTAGCAGGAAATCTTATCACCACGGAAGATATCAAAACCAAATCTTGGAAAAGTCCCACTAAAGGAAGTTACCTGGTAAATAATGAGAATCCGCTGGTGCAGACGGTAGTAGACCGATTGCGTCAAATTACGACGGAAACGGCGAATATCTATAACGTCAAAGTACTAGAAGATCATTTGGATAATATTATGGGATTTGCCAAGCAGAGTGCACTTGGGCTTTATATCATTACACCTCCGGGAATGCTGCATGTCGCTCTTGCGACTATATTTCAGTCGGAGAAGATGGCAGCGCCACTGGCTGATTCATCTCTTTATGCTTGGATTCACAAAAGACAGAATCAACTTGGATCCTGGTACGCTTCTTTGCAAGGGCCCCTGATTACCAAAGAACAGGCACGGCACCTAGCACAGGGAACCTATAGCGTTGGAAAAGCTGTGGCCACATTTTCATTTAAGGTAGGGTATCATACAGGACGATGGAGTTTAGAATATATTATAGCTCCATCAATAAGAGCAATGGACCCACGCCGATATCCTAAATATGCACAAAATGTACGCCATTCATTTCAACATTGGCTTGAAGAAAATGAAAAAAGCGCGGCAGAAAAGCGCAAACATAAAGAGGAAGAAAACAGAGCCAGGCTGGCCATCCCCCAAGAAGAACGACAAACTCCTCTTACGGTATTGTGGGATTATTGCCAATCGGTCTATCGACGTACTTTTGGCCAGGGTGTTTTTGCTGGCACCACTTTTGATGATGTAGGAAAGCATCGCGTGGAAACTGTTGCCAGAATAGTGGGTATTGGATATGAATATGTTAATTATATGAATGTCGTAGAAGCACTCGATACAGTAATTTGTGAAGCGCTCGGCACAAAGCCATTTACTTCCCGTCTCTGCCACAAAAATCAATTGCCACAAGGTATGATGGTGGACAAAAAAGGCCGCTTACATTTAGATGCCGGTGTGGACAATATAAATGCACTAATTCCTTTAAAATCTAAATCAGCCGAAGAATGGGAACAAACGTCAGAGGGAGTAGCGATGCACCTGGTTGATCTTCTTATTCACCAACGAACGCATGATGCACTTAAATTGTACAAACATAAACAGGTTAATTTATGGCCTTACCCACATCTGCCAGGATTTTATATTAAGAAGAAAGAGTTGCAGCAAAAAGTATTGGACTATTTCCTAGAACAAAGAATCCATCCAGGAGAGATAGCCAGGCAAGAAGTGGCCAAAACGCCGGACATTTATTTCGATATTCTTCCACAATCAATGGGCAGATATTTAACGTATAGCAGAAAGGGGTTACGAGAATTGCGTGTGCAGTATGAAGTTGAGCGAGAAAAAAAACGGCAAGAAGACGAACGAAAGGCATTGGAGAAATTGTAATCATTTATTCTTCTTAATTCACTTCTTAATTCACTCATTAATTCACTTCTCAATTCATTCTTCATCCCAAAACGCCTGGTCTTTATCTTTGGGATGTTGAAACCGATGTAGATAAGGCACAATCTTTTCCTTCATCTGTGCTTTATATTCTTCTTTGATGGCTAGCCTATCAATTTCGGCATTCCAATCAATATCCACAAAGGCCGTAATATTGCTGATAAAGTTGCGCTGCTGCTCACGAATCAAGGCATCCGCCAAATGTGCTTTTTTCGTCCCAAACTGCTTAGTTGCCGGAAATTTGGTCACCGCATTGGCTCCCGCCTGCATCAAATATCCCACTTCTTCGCATCGGCGTAAGTTCGTTCCCGCCACAATCTGCAGTCTTGGAAATCTGATTCGCAATCTTGCAATCCATTGAAAATATTCATCTGATGAAGGCCCATGCGTATATTCAGTTCCCTTCACCGGCTTGAGTGCATACATGGTTACCCGATCTATTTTATATTTTTCTACAAAATCAAATAAATATTTCATGTCCTCAATAGTATCGCCCATCCCCACAATAATACAAATACTGCGCTTTAAGCTCGGATCTAAATTAGCAAACATATATTCGTACGGTGCCAGCGGCTTAGAAGGACACACATGCTCATGCAAACCGGGAGTTACTGTTTCTAATGATCCATAAATCCCTTTGATATATGGCATGAATTCATACAGATGTGCTTTGGGAAGTACACCGAGGTTAAGCCATACTTTCTCTCCATAGACGAGGCTCACATTGCGGATAATTTCCAGCAAATCCGCAAAAGGCATGATGCCATAGCCGCCGGTGACAAATTCAATGCGCCATTTGAAAATACGTGATAATAATGCTTCAATGAGGATGGATCCCATCGAGCGCCGGGAGGTCGCCGGATGCATCTCTTTATGCTGGTTGGTGGAGCGAAAACAAAAAGTGCAATCGCCTAAAGAACAATACCAGCTGATGAAAATGCAGCGCCCGTACCAGGTTTTGCCGTCAAAGTTCTCCCAGTAGACTTTTTCGGCTTGGGCCAATAATAGCTTCGTTTCATCGGTAAGCGAGATATCTTCCACATGTAAGAATTTAGTGGAATCATAAACTTGAGGAAGTTGCATGAGATTATTTTTGAGCCGGATATTCTTAAAGGTTTGGGAGAATTATGTATCCATCTTTACTGCTACAAATCGCAGCCGTTTGTAATCCGCCCACCACGTGCCGTCACGATATAATTTTGAACGAGCTACTTCTTCCACTTTCAGGAAAAAATTATGCCTGTCAGATGGCCGAATATCTTTTACATACGATTGTCCGAATAACTCTACCCAACGGCGTAATCCGTCTTTCCCGGAAAGCTTTGTAGGGCGGGCAAAAAGAACAGCAGATTTTACATGAAATCCGTGCTGCTCTAGAAGCGCAGTATATTCGCTGATATCAGGAAAATACCAAGGAGGCGGGAATGAATGATAGTCCAAAGCACTGCGCACTTCTTCGATTGCTGACTGAATGCTTCTTACATTCCCTTTTCCTCCAAGTTCGGCGATAAAACGCCCTCCTTTTCGAAGAGAATCATAAATAACCTTGACTACTTTTGCCGCAGGCCGTATCCAATGCAGAGCCGCGTTGGAGAAAACCGCATCGTACTGGATATCAGCTTTATAATCTCGCACATCGGCAACTTCAAAAGAAAGGGCAGGATATTTTTGACGAGCTTGGGCAATCATTGAATCGGAGAAGTCTATACCTTTGACGACACTTCCAAAGCCAGCAATTTTTTGAGTAAGATCGCCGGTCCCGCAGCCTACGTCTAAAATCTTCTCTCCTGATCGTGGAGCTAAGAGATCAACCAGACTTTGCGCTTCCTCTGAAACATAAGAAAAATACTGATCGTAATCAGGTCCATTCCATTTCATGTTCGGCAACATCTCATTCTTCATTTCCGGGCATAAGCAGATAAAGTATTTTATAAATATTACTTTAAATCGAAGGCATGCTTCTTTATAAATATTATGCAAAAAGTATATAAATAAGAGGGCATATGTGTGATTATGCAACTAGTCTACTGCGACACCTGCGTTTACATAGATTATTATGAATGGCGTCCCGGAAAAAATTGGTTGCATTTTGGTGAGGAAGCAAAGAGGCTTTTTGATCAGATTGAATCTGGCTATTATGGGATTATTGTATCAGATCACCTTGCATTTCAATTGCGAGGATTTAAAAGATATAATGAATTCGTCGAGAAAATGAGGCAGAAAGGCCAATTAGTAGAAATTCATAAGACCCAAGAAGATAAGAGAAAAGCTAATGAGCATGTTAAGAACAACCCAGAAGCTGAGTTTGAAGATGCAGTACATGCAGAGTTGGCAATCAGAGCAGGAGCAGATTTTTTTGTAACCAGGAATATTGAACATTTTGGTTCCTATGGGAGCAAACTAAGGATCTGCTTCCCAGAACATGTAGGTTTAACATAGTCATATATACATATAAGCACATAACATTTAAATTAACAAAAGTATTACAATACTCCAATGGCAACCGAAAAAAAAACCAAGTCAAATATTTTGAAATCCATTATATATGAAGTTAAAGGATCTTCGCTTTCAATGTATGAATTATCAAAAAAACTAAACTCTAATTGGGACACTATTAGAAAGAACGTGGGATTATTGGAAGATCTGGGGTTAGTTACTCTAGAAGATCAAAAAGTAATTTACAAGAGAGAATCTATTATTTCATTTAGTGAAGATACTGTTGCAGGTTTACCTCTCTCAGAAAAAACGAGGTGGTTAGTGTATGCTTTAGCTAAGAAAATAAGGGATGAATGGTTTAATTTAAAAAATGAAGAGCCAACCAACACCCAATTACAAAAAAGCCTAGTTGAAGTTGCAGAAACGTTCAAAGAACTAAAAATTCCCAGGGGATGGTATTTCTATGGAAAAATAGTCCTCGTAAAAATCAATAAGAATAATTTAGAAATAGAAGCAAAAAAATGTAATCTCTCTGAATACCCTGTTGATTTAAATGAATTGAACAAGAAAATAAAAAACATAGTGAAGGATTTAAGTAAATTTAATTCATTAGAAATTTCGAGTGACCAGTACGAAAAAAAGAATAAAGAAGATTATTTAATCAAGAAAGAGATTGAAAGCCTTTTTTTCACCTCCACTTTTGACAGTAAAAAATTTGCTAACTGGCTCTATCAATTAATATTCAATTTCAAAGTATTGAAAGAGGATAACATGAACATGAATGTATTATCAATAATGAAAGAAGCAATATCTGTTATGATCAAGAGTGCATCAGATAAAGATATGGATAGTAAACCAGAACTTAAAGCCCAATTGCATGAAACCTTTGCCACCTTCTGGAAGCTATACGCAACGTATCAATTATATGAAACCGTAGAAGATTTAGGGTATGATAAAAAGAAGATACTAGATTTATTTGATGAAAAGATTAAACTTTATACTGGCGATTTAACAGACTCATTTGCCAGTTATTTATCTTTAACATCCTCTTAGATCCAATTTTAATGTATTCGAGAACTGCCAATTGTGGAAACGCAGTTGAGTATGAGCAAGGATAAGAAGTATGTGTTGCATCGGACGATAATTACGGATATTAAGCCGGTAAAGTATTGGGAGAAAGTGATGAAAGGCGGATAATCGCCCTTTTTTATATGAAAAATCGAGATTTTAACTGGGTCTTAATTAAGAATTATTAACATAGTTATGACATTCCCATTCTTTTATAATGAAAATCTTATATTTATTCTCTATCAAATCTGCATACCCCCAAAAGTGTTCATCAGCACTTACTAAATTTTTCTTTGAATTAGTTTCAAACAAATCATAGCCAGCTATTATCATTAAATCATCATCTTCAGGTATATTTCGTTCTTTCTTTAGTTCTCTTTCGTGATTTATAAAAAAAGTTTTAATCTCCCCAATGTTCTCTGATTTGTTGATATTCTGATAATTTTGATTTATGCCAGAAATAAATTCTTCCAATTGATCAATTATTTCTGCTTCGAAAGTCAAACCCAACATAGAAACATTTATTCTTTCTTCTTCGATTAATTCCCGAGCCACTTTTATAATGTTTGTCTCAAAGTTTGACGGAGTAAACTTATATTTCTGAAAATTCATAGAATCTATTTTTGATACCATTACATTGAGTTTTGAAGAGTTTTTAGGCTTTAAAAAGTCTTTACCAACAAAAATTCTATGCGATTTTGGAATATTCACTTCACACTGGTTCAAAATAGAGCATTCATCAAATGCAAATATTCTCTTGATCATTGTGCAACTAATTTGTTTAAATCAGGATTATCTAAAGAGAAAGGGTACTTTTCCCTTACAGAATTAATAAAATATTGATAATACTTATTAATTACCAATTTGTCCAGTCTCTCTCCTTTTACCCAGGTGTTAATTAAAGGAACCAGTTTTTCTAAATTATAAAGAAAATAGTAATCAAACATATAATCATCGAATCTATATCCTTCTTCCTCAATTTTCTTAAACCTTTTTTCTTTAAGAAACCTAGTAAGGTTAAAACAATATTCAATAAGTGCTTTCAATCTTATCCCCTCAATAGTATCATCTCTAACCTCATTAATATTCTGGTATAAATCAAAAAAGTCAGCATACACCACATTTATCCTTTCAACTAACTTGTATCTATCTTCAACATCAACAAACAATTTCTTGTGTTCATCACCAGAAATTTCACCAGCATTCAGCATACTTAATTCAAATATTTCTTTCCCAAAATCTTCTACTTCTTCTGGTTTGAGAATCCTTTGTATTTTCGGCAGAGAAGTATTCCTAAACAGTATTTGACCTTCAGGTTTAATCTTAAAACCGGAGATCTCTTTTCCTTTAAAATTATAGGCATACTTTTCAAAATATTGATTGGAGGAAAGCCCTTGGAGTTCAGGATTAAATGAGCCGTATTTATTTAAAGAGAAACTTATATCAACAGGTATTAAATGAAGATTAAGCCTGGCAATTAATTTATTCAATTTTGTCATTGAATTTATATCATTATTTCGGGAAAAACCGAGTACTAAACAGATAGCTTCTTCTTTAGATAAAATCATTTTCGCCCCCAAGAACTACTTTTAAGTTAAAACTATTTAAATTTTCTCCTCCGAAAAGGAAAACGCTATGACTAGCCCTCTTTTTGGTCAAATTAACACCTCTTTAACTTAAGGAATAAATTCTGCTTTTTAATGCTTTCTATACTTCTTCATACGTGCAAGCCATCACCCAATCATATCTACCATCAGGAGATTTCCCTTGATCAATGTAGCCATTTTCCAAGAAAAGATGATGGAGTTTATCATACGTTTCTTGATGATGAATTCTGACTGAATGGCTAATTCTTTGGCATAATTCCTGTGCTTTTCCAGCAAGAAAAGAAGAACACTCACGAATCAAGCGGCGGGGAAGGTGTTGTCTTGGAGCATTACTTACAATTTTAGAATCATGAATGTAAAGAAGTCCATCTTCTCGGTGTCCGAAATGAAGATAGTACGCACCTACATTTCTGCCCTCCATTTTGGCAACAATATGCCACTGTCCAAAACCGGGAGACTGGCCGTTGTGCTCCTCAATAATCATTTCTAAATGGTTTTCCATGGGTTACAGGCCTTACAAGAATTACAGCCATTCTTAAATTCTCCTTCGCCTTTCTTCACCCACAATCTTTTCTTAATGCTTTCTTTTCATCCCCCACTTATTTTTTCATCTATCCTGCGCTAAAAAATTTCAGAGAAATTTTTGGCACATTCCAAAGGCTTCGCCTTTGTTATGCTTCGGGGTTCCAACTTAATTCTTGGGGTCTGGCGACCTGACGCAAGTCTGATTCTCACGTTTGAATCAAAATAGAATGGCAGTTTGATTATGCTCACTTATTTTTGTCTCCTCCTCTATTTCAAAGTCATAGAAATCATAGGACGGATTATTCTTTATGCTTCCTCACTAACCCCGCTAAGCGCTCTCCTCTATAAAGTGGATGTTCAACTTTTGGCGCACCTTGCACTATTTTATTTGCATCAGCCAGAGGATCAATGCCCTTGTTCTGAAAATAGGTTAAAGTTGTATCTCTCAAGCCTTTCATTCGAACCACGAAGAAATCATTGCCATGGGAAAGATGAGAACTATATGATTCTCGGCAATGCGCTTTTTCATGGAGCATCAGTTCTAACATAGATGCCAAAGTTTTAGGATTAATTGTTCCTTCCCGTATTGCCTCCATATACTGTTGAATTACGCTGGTCTGAAGATTAAATGATATCCCTTCATAATTGGTGTGGGCAATATCAATGCGATAACCTCTTTTATCATGAATAGCGTGGACATTTCTTTCCATTTTATTTGGTGTACTTATCCGCCAATCCAGATAATTCATGACTTCAAAGAAGGTAAGGTATTCTCTGCCGATTCCTTCCAATTGCACGATCCTTTGAAATGTCCCCAGCCCAGTTCTTTCAAACTCATCTCTCGGTTCATCTCGAATTAAATAAGATAGTTGGGTAGGCGTTATTTCGGTCGGAAGGTGTGCTGATCTCGCTTCTATCCGGGCAACTAATTCTTTTGCTCGCTGTTTTTCTTCAGTCGCTGCACGCAGTTTCGTTATTTCAGCAGCTTCTCGATGTAAAAGGTCATATACTTTATTCACAATGGCATTATTACGATTCACATATACTCCCTGTGGACTTGCTAAACGTGGAGTTTCATCACGCAAAGCTCCTATCTCATAGGCTACAATCATATCTTCAATGGAGATTTTTTCACTATGGATTACTCCATGAGAATCAACCATGAATGAGGGGATGAATCTTTTTGTGATCATGTCCTTGGAAAGTCCCGTAACTTCCGTGAGATATTGTTTTCGTTTGTTCTCCGCTTCCTGTTCTGCCTTGGATTTAGCCCTCGGAGCAATTTCTAAGAAATAATCTCTATCACCAGTAGCTGGAGTTGATCCAGAGACCGTTATTCCTACTTTTCCATCTCCAACTGGATTTCTTTGCACAGTAATAGCATATGGATTCAGGTCAACAGGACTAGGAAGCTCTCCCCGGATCGGTGAAGAGGACAGTTTTGGTGTTGCCTGTTCTTTGAGTTCTCTCAATTTAGCCATTAATCTATCTCGAACTTTTACTTTGGTCGTTGCATACGTTTTCTCAAAGATTTTACCAACAACTTCAGCAATAACGTGATCTAATTTTTGAACTAGATTTTCGTCTTCCATAATCACATCCAAGACGGCCTGTTCAAAAGCGGGATACATGGCTTCCGTTATCTTCGGCACGTCATCAGCAATAACGTTATTGCGGCCCTTTGTCAGCCCTACATTGGATGGAAGATCAACCCAAAAGTACACGCCGTATCGTCGCAATTTATCGAATAATTCATAGTGCAACGATTTTTGCTCAAAGGGATTACCTAAATCTTTCACATAGAGCCCGTTTTGAGTTATCGTAAGCAGATCAGAATCATTATTATATCTTTGCTTGGCCATATGCAACCGTAGTCGTCCTTCCAATCCTTTATTTTCAACAAGAGCTTCTCCTGCAAGTACATATTCCGAAGCGAGTGTATTTACTTTTTCTCCATTGAGTGTTAAATTAACTTCTGTGGGGTGTGCAAAGCCAAGATGGCGTCGTAATCCTTCCGCTACTTTTGATTCATCCAATTTTGTATCATCCAGATACATCACTATTTCTGTTCCTTTAAATGGCTCATCTTTTACATCTAAGGACACAGTCCAACCATCATTCTCTCTCGCTAAGGCAGCATACGTGAGAGCACCAATACCATTTCTCGTTCGTACTTTTACTCTTTTAGATATATCCATAACTGAAAACCACCCAATACCATGTTCGCCAATTTTGGTATGGTCAAATTCTTTTCCAGAATTGTAAGGGATAAGTAAATTTCTAAGTACATCAGATAGCTGCATACCTATACCATAATCTCGACATGAGAGCACTAATTGTTTATCTTCTCGCTTGGTCACAAACTCAATTATTTTGGGAACTTGTTCCAAGGAATACGCATCTCTGGCGTTTTGCCCGAGTTCTCGAACAGCAGTAGCAGGATCAGAAAATTGCATTTCAATGGTCTTTCTCACAATTTCCGGAAACAAGTGAGGGGTAGTTGCCTTTCGGCGTGTATCTTCAATAACCTGCTGAGCATTTCCACTTTCCATTACCGCAGCGGTAAACCTATCCAAGCCTCCAACCATTTGGAGCATGACCAAATCTGATAATGAAAAGTCTGCCATGTTTATCCACCAATTATCCTCTTTTCTGCTGCTTCATCGCCATATTTTTGACGTAAAAAATGAGATTGTATTGCATAATCTGCGACAAATCCAGTTTGGACAATGTGGGGATGATTTTGATTAACATAATAAGTGTCTCCCATAACCAAAACAGGAGAACGCGCGACCAGTGCGCCAATGCTTGCTACTTTTGTACTGCTTCCTCCACCAAGGGAATAATCACAAGGTTGACATGATAACAAACGTTTTAAAACCTCATTTCTCTTCAGTGGATTATCCTCTACGGCGATCAAATCTTGCACTAACTCGGTAATCCCAGGCAAGGTATCTTTCCAATATACTTTTCCGGCAGAAGTTTGGGGGATGTATATCTTTTCCAGTATTTCGTCACCGAAAAAGTCTCGTAGATTTACTGAAACTCCCAACCGGGAATTATCATCAACAAAATATGTTTTGGCTGGAAAACAAGCCTTGGCTGCTTCTTCTTTTGGGACAATATTTTTATACATTTGACCAAATTCAGCAACTGCTTCCCGCATACAGAAAAGGCTCCAAGGATCGTCTTGGTGGTCTTCACTATACTTTACCAATGCTCGTACTATTTGGTGGAGGCAATTATAAAAATTTTGATCTTCTTTTAGTGCATCTCTTCCTTCTACCAATTGTACTGCGGAAGGGAAATCTATATCCACTCGGCCAAAATTAAAAGGGGCACTTTTTACGAACACACCTTGTGAATAATAATTAATATCTCCTTCCTTATCCCTCCCCACTAAATCAATACCAATACGCACTTCTTGGATGACCATTTCTCCTTTATGCTTCAATTCTAGGGAAGCCGAATATACCGTATATAATTGGGAGCGGTGTTTTCCTACATTAACTGGTTTTCCATTCACGACGATAATTGCTCTTCTTGGATCAAAAAACCGTAAATAATTACTTAAATATCGGGAGATTTCTTGTTCTTTGAAGGGGATACCACTCACACTCACGTACGTGCCTTTATTGTTAGAGCGAATTTTTCCCAGTGAACACTGTAAATCTTCCACTCTTTCTCCAGATGCATATACTTTCATTTCGTAGGAATTATGACCATCACCAGTGCGAACAGTAACTTTAGCTTTTCCAGGCCGTTGGAGGCAATATTGTAAGTCTGAGAAAAAGCCAACTCCAAATCTACCTATATCAACAAGAGCATCTTTATCGGAATTAAAGGGCACAATTAAAGTGTCTAATATTTTGTTTAATCCCATTCCTTTTCCATTATCAGAAACTTCAAATTTATTCCCAGAAACATGAACTTGAACCACATAAGGGCCTTGATGATCTCTGGGTTTCGCATCCACACCGTTCAAAATAAGTTCTACCAATGGTCGATGTTGCTCAGAAAACTGCTTTTGCACTTCTTCTCGTAATATTTTTGCTAAGTATGCATTTGATTCTGCTGATTCCGGTCTGACTTCTTTTAATGGCCTGGACTTTTCTATTGCTGTGACCATTTGATCGAGCGTTTCTCGGTTCAAGGCGATGTTAATCATTTCAATCAGGGACTTTTCATCAGGTGCAGGACGCAAGAGATCAAGAAATCCTCTAGATACAGGTTTAACAATGGAACGAGTAGTAGAAAGAGGTAATGGTTCTACTTTCATCAATGCCGCATTACTCATTTTTTTCCTCCAGAAGCTTTCTAACTGCATATTCAAAGATGTGGGACTTATTTCTGAAGATGCCTTTCTGTATTAGGAGTTGTTCAACTTGAGTGAGCACGTCTTTGTTCACTGTAATGCTAAGTTGTTCTTTCATTATTTTATCCCATAAAATGTGATTATTTATAAACATTTTGGCATTTTTACTACTGAAAAGAAGCACCTAGTTGATCCGGTTCCACCTTACAGCAAGAAATGTTGAAAGAGCAAAGAAACGGATCAATTTGGGAGGAAAATTAAGAAATTATTCCCAAAAAATCTTAGACATAAAAATAAACCAAGAAGAAAATAACAATTCATTCATTGCAGTACAGAAACCATTATAACAATAATAATTATAGGGTTTACATGTTCGACAACACTCTTCTCAAAACGCTGGACAAACTAGTCAAAAAAGAAAAACTGGCCAAACACTTTAGGAGTCGGCTCAGAGTACAAGGCACACTCATCACCAAAGCCCAAACCAAAAAAGGAAATCTGCGAATAACCGTGCAGAAAGGAGAAAACGAATACCGCTTAATCATTCCTAAAACGCATAAAGAACGCTTTGCCTTGGCCACCAAATTACCGTTAAACAGCAACGTATCCGTGGAAGGGATTAAAAGCAAGTTTATGATTATCTGTGCCAAGATCAAAGCAGTGGAAACGATTGATGAGAGTAAACAAAAGAATTTAGATGGGTTTGCATGATAATTTTGGCCGAAGTAGCTATGCTTAGAAATAAAATGCCCTGGCCGGGAATTTCGCACATCTTTCTTTCAATGCAGTGTGGTGGGCTACAAGCCCGCCGTTTACTGCATTTTTGTAAAAAATGCTTTCGAACCCGGGTCACCGCCTCGAAAGGGCAGTATGATAGTCCGGACTACACCACCAGGGCATCTGATGCGAAAAACATTCAAATGCTTTAAAAATCTTTGCCATATAATAAGAGTAATTTGACTTTTTACAAAAATAAGTTCCCAAAGCCTTAAAAACAAGATAATCCTACTGCAGAGCATGTACCAAGACAAAACCATCCTGGGCCTCACTGAAGAGGTAACAGTGATAGGTCCCCAAAAAAAGCAAAAAGTAATTGCCAGGATAGACACGGGAGCAACCGCATCATCCATCGATACAGCCTTAGCAGCATCCCTTAATTTAGGTCCGATTACCAAATCAAAAATTGTCAAATCTGCTTCGGGCGTTCGAAAGCGCCCTTTGGTTCATGTCAAAATTAAAATGGACGGACAAGCGATAGAAGATGAATTCAATCTGGCTGACCGGGCACATATGACCTATCGGGTGCTCATTGGACAAAATATTCTCAAAAAGGGAAATTTTCTCATCGATCCCCATAAGGAAGTGACCTAATGAAAGCAGCTTTGATTTCACTTGGCAGCACCAGTTCTGCGTGGATAGGCGAAGCCTTAAAAAAATATTTTGATCAGGTAGACCTGCTGCAATTAAAAAAGGTAGAGATCGATTTGGGAAAAGATGCTGGGGTTTTTTATGAAGGAAAACCGCTTCCATACTACGACTGCGTCTATCTCAAAGGATCCTTTCGCTACACCCAGTTATTGCGTTCTATTGCCACCTTCTTGGAAGGGAAAGTTCCATACATGCCGTTATCCACGAATTCCTTTACGGTTGTGCATAACAAATTGCTGACTCATTTGGCACTGCAGCAGCAAAATATCCCCATGCCCAGAACGTACTTATCTCCGACCATAGAAGCAGCCAAAGAACTGCTTAAAAAAATTCATTTTCCCATCGTCATGAAATTTCCCGAAGGGACACAGGGAAAAGGAGTTATGTTTGCGGACTCGTATAGTTCCGCCTCCTCACTTCTCGACGCCCTGAGTGCTTTAAAACAGCCTTTTATTATCCAAGAGTATATTGAAACGGAAGGCACGGATATTCGCGCACTCGTCATTGGAGATAAAGTCGTTGCCACTATGAAACGCAAGGCGCAGCAGGACGAAAAACGGGCGAATATACATGCCGGTGGCATCGGCGAGCCGGTCCAATTATCCCGGGAAGCTCAAACTTTAGCCGTCAATACTGCGCGTGTGCTGCAGGCCGACATATGTGGGATTGACATTCTTGAAAGTCCGCTGGGCCCTTTAGTCATCGAAGCCAATATTTCACCAGGATTGCAGGGCTTAAGCAAAGTCTCCACTATCAACATCGCCGAAGAAATCGCACGATTTTTGTATTCAAAAACAGAACAAATAGTAACTGGTAAGAAGAAAGAAGAATCATCCCAATTCATGAATGAAATAAATAATGGGTCTGGTCAGGAAATAATCACCAAGCTCCTTTTTCGCGGTGAGAAAATTATACTCCCTGAATTCGTGACCAAAATAAGCAGATTCGATGACCGAAAAGAATATATCATAAAAGTCACTACAGGAAAAGTAGAGATTGAGCCTACTTCTTAGCACGACGTTTCACGCTTTTTTTCCTGATGCTCAGGGATCCTGTTTCTTCCACTGCCTTCACCTTAGGTTTAAACCATAGCAGGTATATGATGGGGAGTAATCCCGCTAAGTCGATGATAAGCATCGCTATAAACCAGCCTTTTTGTTGATTTTTTCCTGCATACCAAAGCCCTACTCCTTTCCAGACTAAATTCCAGAGTGATACTGCCACCAATGCAGCTATAAACCATGCCGGTTCCTGATAAAGATTGAATAACCAAGCCATAGGGCAGAAATAAGTTACTTCTTTTTATGCTTTGTGGTACAGCAGGATCCAACTCTAAACACAATATTTATATTCTTTCCCATCAAAGAGCTGGTATGAAAAAAGAAGTTATGATGATTTTTCTATTGCTGTTGCCGGCAGTCATGGCTGCGCAGGATAATCTTTATCAGTATGATACGCTGACTATAGATTTGGATGTGCGCAGTAGTTTTGAACTTATTGCCACCGGAAGCAATGCCCGAGCAGAAGAAGTAAGCACGCAATTGTTTCTTATTCCAACTAATAATCACCGCCAAGAAGTTCTCAATATAGACCATCAGGGAGAACTGGAAAATAACCGCCTTTTTTTCATCTGGAATAATCCTGGCCTGGGCCCCCATACTTTTGGATATACTGCACAGATCAGGACCAATAACCAGCGGGTGGAAGTAAAACAAAAAATGCCTTTCCCGCTCGATACCCAAGACCTCGCCGGCTTTGAAGAATATGTGCAGCCGACTGCAACCATTGATTCTAATCACCCAGAAATTATAACAAAAGCAACTGAACTAGTGGAAGGAGAAGACGACCAGTTCAAAGCCGTCTTTAAACTGGCAAATTGGGTTGATGACAATATAGAATATGATTTAACGACCCTTACCGCGCAAACATCCCAAAAAGCAAGCTGGGTACTTGAAAATAGAGCCGGGGTATGCGACGAGATGACATCTTTATTTGTCGCGATGGCCAGATCAGTGGGAATTCCTGCGCGCTTTGTTTCGGGTGTGAGCTATACCACCTCGGATCTTTTTCCAGAACCCTGGCAGCCTCATGGGTGGGCAGAAGTTTATTTTCCGGAGGTGGGTTGGGTTGGCTTTGACATAACTTTCGGAGAATATGGTTATATTGATGTTACTCATGTAAAATTACGCGATGGATTCGATCCGCAGGAAGCCGCCACGCGTTACGAATGGCTGGCGCACAATGTTGATTTAAAGACCAGGGATTTGGATCTCAATTCGGAAATAACAGATAAGGGGAGCATTATTTCTGAAGAACTCAATTTAGAACAAGAAATTTTAGCGCCGGAAGTTGAAATTGGAAGTTATAATCTCGTCAAAGGAATTGTAAAAAATAAAGCTGATTATTATGCGGCCGCCACCTTGCGATTAGCCGTCCCTCCCGAAATTGAAATCGTGGGAAAAGACCGCAGGACTCTCTTGCTTGCCCCCAATGAAGTCAAAGAGACCATCTGGATTGTTAAACTTGATGAAAATTTAGATCCAGGTTATATCTACACTTTTCCCACTTTGATTTGGTCAGAAAAAAATACTTCCATTGCCGACAGCTTTAAAGCTCAGGCCGGCAAACCATTTTATTCGCAGCAGGAGATTGAGGAATTTGATGTCGATGTTGAAGAGAGAACATATTCGCGCAAAATTTCTTTTGTCTGTGATATTCCGCCCAGCATATCTCTGGGCAGGTCATCGTCAGCTTCCTGCACGATCAGAAACACGGGCAACACCAATTTACAGCAGCTTAATTTCTGCCTGGATAATGATTGCGAACGCCTCGATTTGCCCATTAACCAACAATATTCCAAGAGCATTATCCTTCCTGGGGAGACTATCGGATGGAACAAAGTGGTCGTGAGCGCCGAAAATGAGCTGGTACAGAAAACAGTATCGTTGCAATATGTTGTCGCTGACGAACCAAAGGTAGAGCTTTTAATTATGGCCCCTGATGAAGTAGAATTTAAAGAAGATTTCATGATGGCAATAAGCCTTAATAAAAAATCTTTTAGCAATCCCCAAAAAGTGGAGCTGGTGGTGCAAAGTCCAAGTGGAGAAAATATATGGAATATCGAGCAACTGCTTACGAATCAAACGGTGACGCTGCAAATGAACAGCAAGGGCATGGGAACTGCCAATGTTCTGAAAATAGAAGTACAGTGGCAGGATGAGCAGGGAAAAATATTTGTAGAAGATAAAGAAGTGGGCATTAAAGCCATCCCTAAATCTTTTGGAGAAAGAATAACGATGTGGATAAACACCATTCTGAATTGGTTTTCATAGACGCCGGAAATATTGAGTCATAACCTTTAAAAATAATGCTGTATTTCCAAAGAATATGGCCAAAGAATTAGATAAAGAACTGGTATATTCTGAAACTATCGATTTGGATGAAAAGTCAAAAAGCAGCTTGGAAGAAGAAAACAAGGCAATCCGCAGCAGTTTAACCAAACTGGAGGAAGAAAGCTCCGTGCTCAGAGAATTATTTACCAATACCAGCAATGAATTAAACAATCTTAAGAAACCCGCATTATTGGTTGCAGATGTCCTGAGTTGTCGCCAGGATAAGGCAGTGATCAGGCTTCCCAATGGAAATAAATTTTATTCCTACGTGCATGCAGAAGTTAAAAACATACGGCCGGGAGACAGCGTGCTGATCGATCAAAAATCGCTTAATGTGGTGGAAAAAATTGAATTGGGATTGAGTTTTGAAGTTGATAAATTTGTGATTCTGGATAAACCCAAAGAAACCTGGAAAGAAATCGGCGGATTACAAAAAGAAATCGAGGAAGTAAAAGAAGTTATTGAATTGCCTCTGCAAAAGCCGGAATTATTTGAAAAAGTAGGCATTTCGCCGCCAAAAGGCGTTTTATTATACGGCCCTCCTGGAACCGGTAAAACCTTGCTGGCCAAAGCGGTTGCCAACAGCACGAATGCTACTTTTATTGAAGTGGTTGGTTCAGAATTAGTGCAGAAATTTATCGGTGAAGGAGCAAAATTAGTCAAAGATATTTTCATTTTAGCGCGGTCCAAAGCTCCTGCCATCGTCTTTATTGATGAAATTGATGCCGTCGCTGCCGTGCGCATGGATAATGGAACCTCCGGAGAGCGAGAAGTGAATAGGACCTTCATGCAATTGCTGGCAGAAATTGATGGATTTAAGCACCTTGATAACGTTAAAATTATTGCCGCCACCAATAGGCCCGATATCCTGGATCAGGCAATTATACGGCCAGGACGCCTTGACCGCCTGATTGAAGTTGGATTGCCGGATGAAGATGGCCGGTTTGAGGTTATGAGAGTTCATACCCAGCGCATGAATTTGCAGAAAGTAAGATTACGCGAGCTGGTGCAGATAATGGAAGGCTTTAGCGGTGCTGAAATTAAAGCCGTATGCACGGAAGCAGGATATTGCGCTATTCGAGAAAGCCGGGATCACGTCATGCACGAAGATTTCATCCAAGCAATTGAGACAGTAAAAGTTGAAGATGAGGAAGACCTGAAAAGTTTTTTTGGGTAGAAATATTTTATTATTTCTATCTTCCATCCCCACAATACTTTTAAATAAGTTACTCTCATTAGATTTATGGTCGAAGGCCCCATTGTAAAAGAATTAACAGGTTTAATTGATGGATTGTTGATCAAACAAAAATGAGGACTGGCCTTACCTATTCCGATGTACTGCTGGTTCCTAAACGCACACCCCTTTCAAGCCGCAGCGAAGCTGACACCAAATCACGGTTCACTAAAAATATTTCTTTGAATATCCCATTAGTAAGCGCCAACATGGCCACGGTTACCGAACATAAAATGGCCATCGCTTTGGCCAGGGAAGGTGGCCTGGGCATCATCCACCAATTTATTCCTATCCTGCAACAAGCCGAAGAGGTAAAAAAAGTCAAACGTAGCACCAGCTTTATTATTGAAAATCCGCTGTCAGTTCCTCCCTATCTTACCATCGGTGAAGCGGTGCGCTTCATGAAAACCGCCGGGGTAACCAGTTTGCTGGTCATGGAAGGCGAAGAGTTAGTTGGGATTTTTACCTCACGGGATTACCTGTTCGAGCAGGACTTAGATAGAAGCATTCGGGAGGTTATGACTCCCAAAGAAAAGTTAGTGACCGCACCCTATGGCATCCTCATGGAAGATGCAAAGAAGATTCTTCACCAGCATCGTATTGAAAAATTACCTCTTCTTTTCAACGGCAAAGTCCAGGGTTTGATTACCACTCAGGATATCATGAAATTAGAACATTGGCCGCAGGCCTGCCGCGATACAAAAGGGCGATTGAGAGTCGGTGCAGCAGTTGGTGTTAAAGACGCAGTAGAACGCGCTAAAGCTTTGGTAGGCGCAGGGGTAGATGTGCTCGTGCTGGATATAGCGCACTGCCATTCTGACGCAGCAATCCAGCGTATTAAAGAATTAAAGCACCATTTTAATATTGATGTAATGGCAGGAAACATCGCCACGGCAGCAGCTGCCCAGGATCTCATTGAAGCAGGAGCGGATGGATTAAAAGTAGGCATTGGCCCCAGCCCGGTATGCACCACCAGAATAATTTCCGGCAGCGGTATCCCGCAATTAACCGCCGTTATGGACGTGGTGGCAGCGGCCAGGCATTATAATATTCCAGTATGTGCTGACGGAGGATTGAAATATCCCGGAGACGTTGCTAAAGCCATCGCAGCTGGCGCCAGTTCTATTTTCTCCGGCTATCTATTTGCCGGAACGGATGAGGCGCCCGGCGTCATGGTCATGAAAGATGGCAAGCGCTATAAGAAATACATGGGCAGTGCATCGTATGATAGCAACCATGAACGCAAAGAGCTGCTTGAAGGGATGCAGCTAAAAGAACGATTGGATATATTCGTGGAAGGGGTAGCTACTCTGGTAGATTATAAAGGGCCGGTGCGCGAGGTGATACGGAGCCTGATTAAAGGATTGCAAAGCGGCATGAGCTATTGTGGTGGCAAGAACATCGAAGAGATGCAAGCTAAGGCAGAATTTATTCAGATTACCACCGCTGGCTGGGAAGAAAGTAAAGAAAGAGGAATGAAATTAAGTGATTAATGGACTAAATAATCCATTCTATTGTTTTTAGGCGGACAAAGCTGCGCAAATTCAACTTGTGCAAGCTCAAAATATTTATCTGCCACGCTCTCAACCATTTGAGGGAAGGTAACAGCAACCCTTCCCATGCGATAATCTTTGGCCACCCGATCCGAATGCACCATTAATCGCAGTAATTCTCCGGCCGTACTTATGGTGACAGCATTCTTCTGCATCCAGGCCATGAATTCTCCCACCGGCTTGTCAGCTGCCTGCATAGCTGGTAAGGAAACATCGCGAATATTTGCGCTGATGTCAAGAGCCCCGTCAATATAAAAAAGTGGATAAGGTAATGCCTTCTCAAGAACAATCTCTTTGGTCAAGGGACTCTCTAGGCAGAGGCAGTTTAAAAATCTTTCAAACGCATTTGAATAAGGATTTGCTGATAATCCTTCTACCCACGAATCAGCAAATCGTCCCAGCTGTAGGCCTTTTCCTTCATTCCCATTCCAGTGGTACTTGGCCTGAATGATGACACCGCTTTGGCCTTGATATGCACGGGCGACATTTTGTACCGCTTCATCCCGAAAACATAAATCCATGATGGATTGGTCTAAAGAGTCCGAGACCCAGACAACAGCATTAACTGTTCCTAAAGGTAAAGGAATATCGTAACTGGTCGGCATAAAAATATTCGGAACCTGATATTTTCCCGGTTGTACGCTATCATCAATAAAAGTAGGAATTCTGCCATTTAATCTGCGCAATATTTCTTTCTGTACAGCATGCACCGGTACAGCACGCACCGGCTCACTCGAAGGTTTCTGAACAGGAATCCCATCAAATATTTCCCGCCTGCTTATACCTTCTACAGGAATAATGCTATAATTACGTATAAAGTGTTGCTGCATTGTATTCTCCAAACATCTATCTGCACTACCACCCTTCTTCACTATTATCATCATCAAAGTCATCGTCGTCTTCATCAAAGCCCACGAAGTCCATTATGATTCACCCCCTGTGAATGAAACCTAAATACGTGTGCTTATTTAAATAATTTATGGATGAAGTTGTAATCTTCGTGCTGTTTCTATAAGAGTGTCATAAATATATTCATTGAGTTCAGGGAATCTGGCCTTTAAATTTGGAGTATCCGATCCTAACTGAAAAATTTCATTTAAAGCAATTCCCACTGCTGGACTTCGATTAATTCCTCGTGAGCAGTATACCAGCAAAGTATCTTTCGTTTTTCCGTACATAATGAAATCCTGTAATATTGTATGAGCAACATCGCTGGTAAAAGTAATCGAATTTTTATCAAGTTTACCATACGTGCGGGGATTGTCATCGTCAAAAATATATTCCTGTAGAGTATACAAAGATGAAGGTTGTAATTGATAGTCAAATCGCATCATTCCTGATTCTATCTTAATAGCATACGTCGGCTTGGACGGCTTGTAACCAACTGCATCTATTAAACCCATAATTAAAAGTTCCATGTCCTTCTGGTGAATAGGTAGGTCTGTATATAATAATTATGATGAACGAAAATAGCAATTCTAAAGATTAATTATTTAAATACTCCCTAAAATCTATGCCAGTATGGAACTTCCTAAGCAATACGATCCCAAGCAAGCCGAACCTAAATGGCAGCAGTACTGGGAAGAACAGGAAATGTATGTCTTCCATGCCAACGCAAAAAAAGAAACGTACAGCGTGGACACTCCCCCGCCCACCGTTTCTGGTAAAATGCATCTGGGACACGCTTTTAGCTACACCCAGCAAGATATCGTTGTACGATACCAGCGTATGCGAGGCAAAAATATTTTTTTCCCTTTTGGCACAGATGATAATGGCCTGCCCACCGAGCGCTTAGTCGAAAAAAAGAAAAATATTCTTTCAACCAGAATGAGCCGGCAGGAATTTGTTAATATCTGCAATGAAGTGATCGAACAAGAAAAGCCCCTTTTTATCCAAAGCTGGAAAAACATCGGCATGAGCGCTGACTTTAAACGATCCTATTCCACCATCAACAAACACTGCCAAATTACTTCCCAAGCCTCATTCATCGATCTGTTTCATAAAGGGCGCATTTACCAACAAGAATCGCCCGTTTCGTGGTGCGTGGCCTGCCAAACCGCCATAGCCCAGGCTGAATTTGAAAATGTAGACCTGACCTCTCATTTTAACGATATTGTCTTCAAATGTGGGGCACAAGATTTGGTGATTGCCACGACCAGGCCCGAATTGATACCCGCATGCGTCGCTTTATTTCATCATCCAGATGATGCCCGATATGCAACATTCAAAGGAAAATTCGCAACTGTGCCGTTATTTAATTATGAAGTACCAATTCTCGCCGATGAAGCGGTGGATAAAGACAAAGGAACCGGTTTGATGATGGTATGTACTTTTGGTGATAAAGAAGATGTGGATAAATGGTTCCGATACAATTTGCCCTTGCGCGTTGCCCTTACTAAAGATGGGCGCATGAATGAGCTCGCCCTGGAATTTAAAGGATTGAAGCTCAAAGAGGCGCGAAAAGGGATTGTAGATAAATTAAAAGAACAGGGGCTGCTGCTCCATCAGAAAGAAATTACTCACGCGGTGAATGTGCATGAGCGCTGTAAAACAGAATTAGAATTTCTCAAAACCAAACAATGGTATATTAAAATCTTAGATCAAAAAGAAAAATTACTCGACGCGGCAAATCAGATTACCTGGTATCCGGAACATATGAAAGTTCGCTACGATCACTGGGTACAGAATTTAAATTGGGATTGGTGCATTTCACGCCAGCGGCATTTTGGCATCCCTATTCCTATTTGGATCTGCAACAAATGTAGCGCTTATATGCTTCCAGAGCAGAAAGAATTGCCCGTTGATCCAACCGCTGCACACCCCACCAAAAAATGCTCCTGCGGCTCTTTTTCGTTTACCGGAGAAACTGATGTACTCGATACCTGGGCCACCTCTTCCCTCACCCCGGAAATTGCCAGTAATTGGGCCCACCAAGGAGAATATAATTTCAATCATGAGCAAAAGCCATTTGATTTACGCCCACAGGCCCACGATATTATCCGCACTTGGTTATTTTATACTATAGTCAAAAGCATGTACCATCATAATCGTATTCCCTGGAAGAAAGTTATGATTTCGGGTCATGCTCAAGATTCCAAAGGCAGAAAAATGTCCAAATCGTTGGGCAACATTATAGAACCGATGGAAATGATTTCCAAATATAGTGCTGATGCACTTCGTTTCTGGGCTGCCGGCTCTAAGTTAGGTGATGATCTGCCCTTCATGGAAAAAGATTTGATGACCGGACAGAAATTTGTAACCAAGTTATGGAATGCCACCAAATTCTGTCTGACGCATCTGGATGATTACAAAGAAAGTAAAACCATTAAAGTCACCGAAATATTTGACCAATGGATCCTCAGTAAACTGCAAAAAGCGATAGGAGAATGCACGTCTTCATTTGAGCAGTATGAATACGCCAAGTCGAAAGCTGCCGCAGAAGCCTTTTTTTGGACTTTTTGTGATTATTATCTGGAGATCGTGAAAGACAGATTGTATAATCCGGCAGCTCGGGGAGAGAAAGCACGGCAGAGTGCGCAGCAGGGGTTGTATGTCTCGTTATTGTCGATTCTCAAATTAGCTGCCCCCATCATGCCCCATATTACTGAAGAGATTTATCAGTTTTATTTTGCACCGCATGAACAGAAAAAAAGCATCCATATTTCTGCATGGCCTGTATCAAATGCAAAACTCCTGAATCAGGACGCAGAACACACCGGTGACCTTGGCATCGATATAATCAACACTGTCCGTAAATATAAATCAGAACATCAGTGGTCGATGAAAGAAGAGATTACAGAAATTGTACTGATGAGTGAGGAGAACAATTTTAAGAATATGATTCAGCGTATGGAAGGTGATTTGAAAGCGGTATTAAATGCAAAAACTATTTCTGTGGCAGGAGAGACGAGTTTGGAGACACTTGCATTTAAGGTGAAAGTGGGGATAAGAAAAATTTAATGCTTGGTGTACATTTTTGAGGAGAGCTTAGCATTTATAAGTAATTTCTTAATAGTAGTTAAACTAACAAAAGATTTATAAACTAAATGTGTTTTATTATGATTAAAAATGGATCAACAAACATTAGAATACTTGGTGAGCAACACTACCGAGTTTATAGTAGGAATAGCTCTGGGCACTGGTTTAGGGTATCTAAGCAGCAGATCTAGAAGTGAAGATAGATTAGTTGATACACCAGAAATGACAAAAATCGGATATGCAACTTTAATAACATTGCTTAATAATCCTATTGCTATTGGCTTAACAAATTTAGGCTTTGGTACTAATGAAAATTTAATGAAAGCAGCACAAGGAGATATGGGAAATGTCTTGGGATTGTATGCCGGCTTTTGTTTAGGAAAGGCAATAGACCGAGGATTAAGTTATTTGGACACGAGTCGTAATATGCATAACAACAAGTCTTCTCCAACAGTGTTGTGATTAATTATCTCAAGAAGGAGAGTTACAAATATTCTACATTAAAGATAAAACCCACTAAGTTTAGTTGCACCAAGAGGCGATACTCATAGACACTCAAGCGATCTTGGGTTTATAAAGATACTGAAAATAACTCCCCTCCCTATCGAAACCTTTTTAAGCGAAATACGCCTATCATCAATAAATTAAGCTCAATGAGCTACAAAAATGAGGTGTTAAGAATGGGTGAACAAGGATATTGCGTTAAGTGTAAGATGAAACGAGAAATTTCTAATGCTAAAGAAGTGAGCATGAAAGGCAAGGGCGGTGTAACCAGAAAAGCATTGAAAGGAACCTGTCCTAAATGCGGAACTACCATGTTTCGAATCATGGGCGGCGGAGCTAAGAAGAAGAAATAAACGCTTCCTTTTTTTTATTTTATTCTTTATGATTTCAATTGTAAAAACACATTCTTATCACCTCCCTCAGTTGGCACTCATGGGCAAAGAACAATGGCCTCGCGAAAAGTGGATTACATCACGATTTCTTTTGCAAACAATGATGAAGAAAGGCGTCCACGTAACAGCCATCATTGACGGGAAAACCGCAGGCTGTATCA
>CAYOKQ010000009.1:36273-39631 GCA_964404595.1 uncultured Methanosarcinales archaeon
TTTTGGATACACTATTTTATTGTTGATAAAAAATATCGCCGACAGGGCATTGGCAGTGATTTACTACAAAAGGTAGAATCTAAGATACCGCGGCATAGCACTTTATTTGTAGATTTAGAAAAAAAAGACCACACAGGATATTCTTTTTACCGCAAAAATGGTTTTAAGCTTATGGGCACAGTTAAGAAGTGGTTTATCAGCAAAGAAGCCATTATTTTAGCAAAGCAATTATAGTTTTTTTAACTCGTATCCTTCCTTAGTATCTCCTACAGAATAGCCCATGGTGATTATCTTATCCCGTAATTCATCAGCTTTTTTCCAATCTTTGCTTTGGCGAGCAAGGAGGCGCTGCGTGGCTAACTCAATAACTTGCGCGGGAATTTTTTCTTGCCTTATCTTTTTCAGGTCTAACCCAAGTACTTTATCAAAAATTAGCAGTAATTGATATTTCTCTTTACCTGATAGCGCCGTATCCTTTAACATATCCCACATGATTGCCAAGGCCCTAGGAGTATTCAAATCATCATTGATTTGCTCGGTAAACTGCCGTACATAGTCCTGCGCTAAATCAGCATTTGTTGGCTCATCCTTACGTCCTTTTTTTAACTCCGGAACTTTTTCCAACAATTTTTTTCGCGCATTTTTTGCCCCCTCAAGTGCCTCATAGCTAAACATTAGTGGGGTGCGGTAATGAGTTCCTAAGCAGAAATATCGATAATCCAGGGGATCAAATCCTTTGTCTTGCAGTGAGGATAAGATGATGAAATTATCCCCGGATTTAGCCATTTTCTCCCCTTGCGTAAGAACCAAAAATTCATTGTGCAGCCAATACCTAACCCAGGGTTTTTTTCCCGTAGCGGCTTCGGATTGTGCAATTTCGTTGGTATGATGAACAGGAATATGGTCAATACCCCCGCAATGAATATCAAATTGCTTCCCCAGATATTTCATTGACATTGCCGAACATTCAATATGCCAGCCCGGATACCCCGTTCCAAAAGGAGAGGGCCACTTCATCTCCTGATCTTGAAATTTGGATTTAGTGAACCAGAGGACAAAATCATGCTGATTCTTCTTGTGTGGGTCTTTCTCTACGCGAGCCTGCATTTGTTGCTGCAAATCTAATTGTGCCAATTTACCGTAATCAGGCAGCTTTGAGGTGTTAAAATAGACATTTCCTCCAGCGTGGTATGTAAAACCTTTCTTCTCTAATTGCTCAATTAAGGCAATCTGCTCTTGAATATGATCCGTTGCCTTGCATAGGATTTTAGGGGGGATTAAATTCAATTTTTTACAATCGGATACAAACGCTCTCGTATAAAAATCAGCAATTTCCCAGACAGTTTTTTTTTCTCGCTGGGCCCCTTTGAGCATCTTATCTTCTCCACTATCGGCATCGGACGTTAAGTGGCCAACATCGGTGATGTTCATGACATGCTTTACTTTATACCCGTTGAAAAGCATGGTGCGTTTGAGAATATCTTCGAAGAGAAAACTACGCAGATTGCCGATATGCATGTAGTTGTAGACGGAATGCCCAAATCTCTTTAATTAGAGATATTGTTTGGCCCGCACGTGTACATGCCCACTTTGGCTTGGTTTAAAGGTACAAAAGTTTCTTTTCTCCTGGTTAATGTATTATAAAGACTTAAGTTCATTTTCACCTCCGTAAGACTAATTTCTGCAAGGCTTTATTAATTTTCTCTTCGTCAATGGTTCGTATTGGAACTTTTTCATTCTCCTGTTTCAAAAAATCTTCAATATAATCATCGTATAAAGGGTTATTCTTAATTATTTCTTTTTCGTTGCCTTCCATTTTCAGCCTGATAGTCTCTTGTAATTCTCTGATTATTTTAGGTGGAATAATATTTTTACTTTTTTCTAATCCTTCAGGAAAATGAATAGGGGGTAATCCTCCGGTTGTTTGCACATATTTAGCATTGACTAATCCCCGCATTGCATACAGATATTTTTTATAGGTAACTCCCTGTTTACAGGCTAAATAGATTTCATAATTGTATTGACACATGGATTTGTAATGATAATATAAAGCAGTAGGATTAAATTCGGTGAGTGCAATTGTCTCTAATTCTGTAGGTTTCTTCCCGTAATATAAAATATCTGATTGCAGCCATTCTATTACAGAAGGATTTGATTTTAATAACAATTTACAGTATTTAAAAATATCAAAGCCACTTATGTCAATCATCCCCTGCTCAAAGGTGCGATTAATCACTAGATTAGTGGTAGTTTCATTTTTTACGGAAAGATAATTCTTTACAGGCTGGACAAAGACAAAACGAATATCATAATCACTGTCTTTGCTGCTCATTCGCCATAATCTGCTTCCGGATTCTACGGCGAAGATAATTCGACAGTTTTCTTCTTTTTCTATTTGTTGACAGTAGTCGATAATCTTTTGCTTCATGTTGATAAAGAACGAAAGGGGCTTTTTATGGTTTGCGGACAAAAATCATTTCACCTGCACTTCCCTCTCCCACACATCATCAAATTCCACAACATTCCTGCAGTGTTAAACCCAAGTGAAACGCAGTGAAGCGAGAGCGCAGAGAGGTGTAACTGAAAGGAGCGAGTTTAAAAAAACAAACCTGACCTTTCTGGTAATTTTGGCAATTTTTATGTCGGGAAAATCAGATATTCAATATAGAATAAAGGTACGTTCACAAGTAGATGATTTATCCAAACCCAAAATACACTGTTGGTTTTGTGATAGAGCCATGCCCAAAACAGTCCAAATAGGAAGGATACACTTGTTAAGAGTAAGACAACCCACGCTGTGTTAAAGAAGCTCACAAAGTAGACGAAGTGCATCGCCGCAAAGCCCAAACTTCCTATGAGCATTGCTTTATTGAGGGAGAAAAATTTTTTGAGTCCTCCGAAAATTGAATAACGCCAGTAAAGTTCTTCAAATAGTGAATTGAAAATGATGATTCCAAGACTATACAGTAAAAAATTTTTCGTTAGTCCTATGTTTGAGAGGGTTTGGTAGATTTTTTCACCTAAAGGATTGATTTCATCTATGAATGTGTAAAGAACACCGAAGATTATAAGTGCGAAAACCAAACCAGACATAACACTAAATAAACGCATTGGGCTTTGCTGTGTTTTGGGCATGGTTCGATTGATTTTCCAGTAAACTATTGGAAGTCCAATAAAGAGTAATTTGGACAAACCATAAGCCAAACGAGAAAATAAAATGTTGTCTTGAATGACGTGACTGAATAACTGCAGAATAATCGGTAATATAAGACCTACTAAAAGTAACACTTTGATTTTATTTTCTCGTGTCATGGTATAAAATTGCTAAAATTTCTCAACTATTAAAAAGTTTGTTTTT
>CAYOKQ010000010.1:0-37970 GCA_964404595.1 uncultured Methanosarcinales archaeon
ACTTACGGCGTACAAATCACAGTCAAAGACGAAGCAAAAATCAATGAACTGAAGAGAATCTGCAAAGAACTTATTGACATAACTAAAGAAATAATTTACAACTAATTCTGCCCTCAACTCCTCAACGAACTATGCGCCAACTCCTCTACGTACGGTGATGCACGAACTCTGCGTTGCTCGACTGCGGTCTGCGCTACTCGGGGGGACTACGCGCCCTCACTATTTGATATGATTTCGCCTTGCGGCGAAAGACGAGATTTACTTTCGGTCGCTAAAGTCCCCCAGGCTTAACATCGTTAAGTTGAATTATTACTCGGGAGCCACTGGAAGAAAGATTAGATATATAATTTCTGAAACTAACGGGCATTCTCTCTTAAACTACTTTCCGTAGTAAATATGGCACAAAGAAACGTCTAGATTACTCCATCCACCTAATGGCCGGTGATTAAGACGATAACCTGCTTCAATCGAACCATCATGCTCATTAAATGAAGAATCAAATCCAGAACCACAAACTTCAAAAAACTTTCTCACATCAGCAATCCTCAGATGCTCCATAACCCTCTGAACTAATTGTGCATGGCTTTCAAATCTTTCATCTCCTTCTTTAATTTCACTCTTGTAATCACCAATAGAACAAACATGAAGATAGTCTGGTCTTGACCACCCTTTTGAATCAGAGCTACTCATATCTTTAGGAATCCATCTTCGCCCATTATTAAATGAATCAGAACGCTGAGTAACAAACATCTGAGCATACTGTGAAGGTTCTTCTTTAAACATAACACCAACTAACGTAGTTAGAACTTTCTCAAAACTATCTTGTGAATCTGTTTCATATACAAATGATTGGGTTAGATTTATTGACATTCTTACCTTAAAATAGTAACCACTATAAAAAATTAACTAAAAATTATTTTGTGGACAACATTAAAAACTTGCTCTATATCGAGATACAAAATTTATGTGGGCTTTGATTGAAAGAAATAAACTCTTTGTAAATCTAAAGTTATTCCATAACTACCTGTTTCAATACCTGCACCCAGAACTCTTAATCTTTTCGCCTTAAATCTTTGTTCAGCATATTCCATAACTGCTTCTAAAGCAAACGTAAATTAACTGATTCTACCTCTAAAAATCACTGCACCATACTCCAACTAAACTGCCCTGTCAATGGTGAATATCTAATCTCTCATTATTTTATGTACTGCCGTTTCACTCATCTCTTTGCTACCATTATCAATTCTTTGCTATCCGCTGTAAACTCTTCTCTTTCAAACGAACCATAAAATTGCATTTCGGTAAAACCACAATCCCTCGCAAGTTGATCAAACTCTGCTTGAGTATAAACCCTAACACTATAGGGTGTGAGTTTTCTTTTTCCGGTGGTATCCATAATTTCCCATAAGCCATTAATTCTCTTTGTAGAATAATCGTAATCTTCTTCGATAATTAAAGAACCGCCGTCTTGTAAATCCCTTCTTTCTCTAAATTTATATCCCCTACCAAACATTTCCGGACTTACATCTGTATGAAGTAACAACTTTCCCCCTTCTTGTAAAGCATTATAAAATTCTTGCATTGTACCCCTGTTTTCTTCTTCACTTTTAAAAAAACCAAACGAGTAAAACATATTGATAACGGCATTGAATTGCCCATACAAATCACTTCCAATATTTCTCATATCTCTATTTAAGAAAGTAACAACTGATTTTTCACACTTAGCTGCGTCTAACATCTCATCATTAATATCTACTCCAGTAACTACATAACCCTTTCTCGAAAGCCCAATACTGTGTCTCCCATATCCGCATGGAACATCTAATACTTTTTGACCAATAGATAAATTAAGTAACCGAACTACTCCCTCAACTTCTCGCTTAGTTCGTTCCTCTAAATTCTGTTCTCTATCTGGTAAAAATCCATAGGCGCTATTATCTCCTCTAATGTAATTGCGTCCAAAAAATCCGGCTCCGTTTTGCCACCATTCATTCATTTTAATCACTTAAGAGTAGCTTCCAGAATAACGAATATAAAACTTTTACTGGTATTTCTTAAAATATGGGAATATTTATATATTAAAAGTTCCGTTTTATAGAAAAATGTTAAAATTACACAAGAAAGACTGCCGTATTTTGCAAGAACTGGACTTAGATGCTAGACAATCAACTTCAACAATAGCTCGGAAAATTGGGCTTTCTGTCGAATCAACAAATTATAGAATCAAACAGCTAGAAAAGAGGGGACTGATTTCTGGATATTATTCTCTCTATAATGTCGCCTTGCTTGGTTTCAATCTTTACAAAGTCTACATTAAGCTTCAAAACATCTCTAAAGAAAAAGAGAACGAATTTATTGAATACCTTTCTAACCTTGAGCAAGTTGGACTTATTGCGACAAGTTCAGGGACATACGATCTAGAGATTGGTATTGTGGGGAAGAAGTTAGTAGAATTCCATGAGATTCTTGAACAGATAACAAAAGATTACGGGATTTACATAAAATCAAAAGACGTAACTACTAATATCCAAATGTGGCAATATAATAGAAAATATCTCTTTGAGAAAAATCAGGAGAAAGTCAAAGAATTTTACTTCTTTGGAAAAGAGAAGTCATCTAACTTTGATGATACTGACTTAGATATTCTTCAATATTTGGGGCACAATGCCAGAAAAAGTAACACGGATGTTGAAAAAGCATTGGGTATTTCACGGAAAGTCGTTGGTAACAGAGTTAAAAAACTTATCAAAAATAAAATTATCCTCGGGTTTAGGCCTCTTGTAGATAGGGATAAATTAGGGTTATTATATTTTAGGGTTCTTTTCAAACTTCAATCAATTGAAGAAAAAAGATTACAGCAACTCTTCCAATACTTTAAGATGAATCCAAATATTGTCTATGTCATTAAATGTATTGGGCCTTGGGAAATTGAGATAGAAATTGAAATAGCAGATAGCAAAGCATGTCATGACTTGATTTTAGATATCAAACATAACTTTTATGATATTATTGCAGAAAATCATATCATGGAGATATTAAAAGATTACAAGTACGAGTTTGTTATCAATTAAGGGAACTATTTTATTATCTTAAAAAAGTATAATGAATGGGCTGGATAAAACTTTATCTATATTCCCTAAAGCCAGAGTTTATATAGATAAATCCCTCTTAGAAAAGCATGGAGGTGCACTATGGATCTGATTTATCTTGCAGTGGTATTTTTGGTAATTGCGCTCATTGCACATCTGCTGGGAGCTAGAAATTTAGCCTGGTTTAGCGCAGGGATTGCCAAGATATTCGTGTGGGTCTTCGTCATTTTATTTATCATAACATTAATCTGGAGATTTGTGCGATAAAGTGAATAAAATAATCTTTGCATTTCCGGTATTTTTATTTTTACTAGCTTGTAGTCCAGAGCAGCAAACGATGGAATTTACCTTTGCCAACCAAGCACCTGAGGATGCGACTATTGTTGCATATGTTGATGGGAAAGAGGTATATCAAGATACGTTACTTTCCTATGCTGCTGCCGGCGGATATGCCGGCCAGGAATTTGAGCATGTGACCTTGGCAGTGCCCAACAGGGAATTCAATTTTCAAGTGAAAGAGGAATCAACTGGAATTCTGGAAGTGAGGAATATCATTCCTCAAAGCGGAAAGTATGTGGATGTGGTGTTCTGGGGAGACTTATTTAGCATACAGCAAAATGCAGAAAGACAAATAAGAATTGATTAGCTACAATATTTAATTTTTTCTTGCTATATAGAATTTGCACTGTATGAGATTAATCTTGATTCTCAGGATCAGACAGCGTAATCTCACCTGTGTCGCTCCATTCTCTTAATGGAATCTCACAATGATATTTTCGCAGAAGGATAGCAACTCCCGGAATGTTATCTTGAAATGCAATAATTTGCTGCACATATCGTAGCTCCACCTTACCCATAAAATAAATAACTGAATCGTTTGTCGGTCTTACCAAATTTTGTGAAAAATGAAGTTGAAAAATAGCACCTACTTTATCCTTTGCAAATCCCTCATAGGGAAGAGCATATCGCAAATCGGGACTAACACAAACCGTCAAGCCAAAACATTTTCCATTGAATTTTTTCTGCTCTCCAAAAGCCATTTTTTTAACATAGCATTCGGCTAAAACTTCTTCAAATTTATCTTCGGAAAGTTCTGGCCATAGTTTTCTATAATAAGCAATAACTTCCAGCCCATATGCAGCGCCTTTTAATGCAGACGCAAAAGTGGTGCACATTTGATCGTATTTTCTCTTTTGATCGACCCAGTACGTTTGGCCATGCTCTCTCCAAAATGGCGGAAGAATTCCTCCTTCCTGAAAAATTCCCTCCAAGTCCTTCGTTCCATGAAAACCGGTTATGATATCCATAAAAATAATAAATAAAACTACATCACGATCATCGGGCTTTCTTTGTCTTTCTCTTCATCAAAGTCAGTGACTAATGCTTCTGTTGTCAGTATCATGGCCGCGATTGATGCAGCATTTTGTAATCCTGTTCTAACCACTTTGGTAGGATCAATCACGCCAGCTTTAAACAAATCTTCATACACATCTTTTTTGGCGTTATAACCAATTTGTACATTTGTTTCCGAGCGCAGGCGAGCCACAACTTCCGAGCCTTCTCGTCCGGCATTCTTGGCAATCTGCCTCACCGGCTCTTCCAGCGAGCGGCGAATTATATTTACCCCTACTTGCTGGTCACTTTCAAGTTTAATGCTATCAACGACTTTAATGGCCTGAAATAAAGTAAGCCCGCCTCCGGGAACAACTCCTTCTTCCACCGCAGCTTTGGTCGCATTCAGAGCATCTTCAATACGCATTTTCTTTTCTTTCATTTCAGTTTCGGTAACCGCGCCAACTTTAATGACTGCAACCCCGCCGCCCAATTTGGCTAATCGTTTTTTTAAATCATTACGTTTGTATTCGCTATCTGAAACGGCAATTTGAGATTCGATTAATTTCTTGCGTTTGTCAATATTGTTTTTGGCGCCTTTTCCTTCCACGATGACGGTATTTTCGCTGTCAACTTGCACTCGGCGAGCAGATCCTAACCAGGCATCGTCGAAATTTTCCATCTTCATGCCTTTTTCTTCACTCACCACCTTACCGCCGGTCAAAATGGCTAAGTCTTCCAGCATTTCTTTTTGTTCATCGCCAAATCCGGGCGCTTTCACTGCGCATACTTTGACCACACCCCTGATCAAATTCAATATCAGCGCTGTCTGTGCTTCTCCATCAATATCTTCGGTGATAATAAATAAAGGCCGCCCTTCACGCGCTGTTTTTTCAAGCACTGGAACCAGCTGCTTCACATTGCTGATCTTCTTCTCAGTGAGCAAAATATAGGGCTCTTCGTATTCACAGACCATTTTTTCCTGATCGGTGGCCATGTAAGGAGAGATAAATCCTCGTTCAAATTGCATCCCTTCCACCACTTCCAGCGTAGTCTGCATACTTTTGGCTTCTTCCACGGTAATGACACCTTCATTTCCAACTTTATCCATCGCATTGGCAATCAGCGAGCCGATCACTTCATCATTGTTGGCAGAAATTGTCGCTACCTGGGCAATTTTTTCTTTTTCCTTTACATCCACACTTTTTTGCTTAAGGAATTTGACGACTTCTTCGGTTGCTTTGTCGATACCCCGTTTTACTTCCATGGGATTGGCCCCAGCAGTAATATTCTTCAACCCTTCCGTCACCATCGCCTGTGCAAGCAGCGTTGCAGTCGTCGTTCCATCACCGGCATTATCTTGGGTTTTAGACGCAACTTCCTTAATGAGCTTGGCACCCATATTTTCGAATTTATCTTTTAGTTCAATCTCTTTGGCAATGGTAACCCCGTCATTGGTCACTAATGGATGCATTGATTTATCAAGCACCACGTTTCGTCCCTTTGGGCCAAGAGTCACTTTCACTGTATTAGCGACTTTATCTACGCCGCGAAGCAGCGCCTGCCGGGCATGTTCATCAAATAATATTTGTTTAGAAGCCATGGTTCATTCCTCCTATTCTATCTTAGCAACAATATCTTTAAATTCTACCAGCAGATATTTTTTTCCCTGCATTTCAAACTCTTCATTACTATATCCGCCATAAAGAACCCGATCCCCTTTTTTGAGCGGCAATTCTTTTCCTTCTTTGAATGTGCCCACCGCCAGAACCGTTCCTTCTTTTTTTTCCTGCCTCGCTTCATCGGGCAGATAGATGCCCCCGGCAGTTTTTTCTTCTTTTTTTGCAGGTTCTAATAAAACTCTCTCTCCAATGGGTGTAATATTCATGGTCTCACCTGTATATTTAAGCGTGTTTTAACTTATCTGTCGTTATCTGTCCATTATTTTTGCAGTATTCCCTTTATATTAGTTATGTAATTGAGTTACGGTTATTCACACCCGCCAGCCTGATCTCTCTTCAGAGACACTGGCGAAAGAATTAGGAGTTGCCATCGGAAGGATTAACCATCATATCCGTAACTTAACTGATTCCGGGCTGGTCTATAGGGAAAAGAGTGGATGAAGCGTTGGGGTTAAAATGTCGGTAATTCACTCTTTTCCTGCTTTCTATAAAATAGAACTTTTTCACCATATGAAGTCGGAACTTGAATCATTTCATGTTTGAAAATATGTCCTACTCCGAATTTAGACCTTACTTTTCCTGCGTCAAAAATACCAAAGTGATGGGCTTGCACACATGTTTTACCTAAAGATACATAGGCTACAATATCTCCGGATAAAGGCGTATGAACGAGATTAAACCCATATTTTCCTAGAAAGTTAGTGGGATCATCCAAAAGATCTTTCGAAAAAGAATGTGGTGTGAACCACGGTTCTTGTAATGTTTTCCCAAACACAAACCAGGTGCATTTATAGTTGTACGCTAAATCGAGTGCCGGAATTCGACGTTCCACGATAGTGAGTCCAGCCTGTTCCGCTACATCAAAGTCAATTCTGACGCCTCGGCCAGATGCAGGATTAAGCAGGCTTTCTAATTGCTCTCGCACGGCAGTAATTGGTAAGTCCATGAGAATCGAATATTTTATCCACAACCATTTTAAACCTTTCCTTCTTTTCTTCCGATTATGAATATAATTTTGCTCGGTCCTCCAGGGTCGGGAAAAGGTACGGTGGCTCAGCGACTGGAACAGGAATTTCATCTCAAACATATTTCTACCGGCCAATTACTGCGGGAAGAAATAGCCAAAGGTACTACTGTCGGCAAAGACCTCAAAAAGATCATTGAAAAAGGTGATTTGGTTCCCGATGAACTTAGCACCCAGATTATGCGGCTGGAGATTAAAAATGCTAAAAATTATCTATTAGACGGATTTCCGCGTACGGTGCCCCAGGCGCAAGGTATTGAAGATTTGAAAGTAGATCATATCATTTACCTAGAAATTGCCGAAGAAGAAGTCATCGAGCGGCTCTCTGGTCGCCGAGTGTGTGCAACTGGTGAGCATAATTATCATATAAAGTATGTGCCTCCGGTGAAATCCGGTATATGTGACATAGATGGAACTTCCTTACTTCAGCGTAAAGATGATAATCCCACCGTCATCAAGGAACGTTTTCGGGTATATGATCGTCAAACGAAACCAGTGATTGATTATTATCAGAAAAAAGGCGTATTGAAAAAAGTTAATGCAGCACAAAGTCCGCAGAAAGTATATGAAGAGCTGAAGAAGGCGATCTCTTATAATGCCTAAACTCATCTGCTTTGATACTTACTCGAAGAGGAAGTTCCAAAAATGCCAAAATTAATCATTTTTGATATGGACGGTGTCATCTTTGAACACAAAAATTTCTGGCTGGAATTGCATAAAGTGCTCGGCACTTTAGAAGAAGGTACCAAGCTAACCAACCAATACCTCCATTCTGATTATGCAAAATTAGTGGAAGAAGTAGTTCATAAACTGTGGAAAGGAAAAGACGCTGCCCCTTATTTCCAGCTCATCGCCCAAATCAATTATCTGCCGGGCGTGAAAGAAGTATTTCAAGAGATAAAAAAGAAAGATTATCTCACTGCAATCGTGAGCAGTGGGCCCATTGATTTAGCCCGCAGAGCGCAGCACGATTTTGGAATTGATTTTGTGTATGCGAATGCGCTCGTCATTGACAACGGCATTATTACTGGGGACTTTGTCTGGCCAGCTGCTGGGAAAGAGCAAAAACTCTATATTGTCGAACATTTGTGCAAGGATTTAGGCATTGATCCCAAAGAGGCTATTTTTGTGGGTGATTCAAATATTGATATAGGCGCCTTTACTTTTATTGGCACATCCATTGCCTTTAACGCTGCGTCAGCAGATCTCAAGAAAGTTGCCACCCATATTGTTGAAGATCATGATTTGAGGAAAATATTACCGTACATATGTTAAATTTTTCTTATTCTAAAAACGTAAGGATAAACATCAAAACTATTCCCAGCACCATCACAAAAAAATGCCAGAAGCTATCTTTTAAGCCACATTCTTTATGTAATTCAGGAATTAAATTAGAACCAGCAATGTACACGAAGCCTCCTGCTGCAAAAGGTAATATTATCTGTACAAACGATTCAGAGTGAATGCCCAATACCAGGCCCACAGCGGCCCCTATAATAGCCACAGCTGCAGAGAGGAAATTAAAAAATAATGCTTTGCTTTTGGACAATCCCGAATATAATAATACGCCAAAATCAGCAAATTCTTGAGGAACTTCGTGAACTATGACCGCAATAGTGGTGGCAATTCCCACGGGAATACTTACCAGATAACTGCCGGCAATAACCATTCCATCAACAAAATTATGCAGGCCATCCCCTAATAAATTTAAAGGTGCGATATGGCTTGGATGATGAGTCAGGTGTTTTTCCGCTTGCTGCGCTGGAGTGTGGCAGTGATGCCAATGTATAAATTTCTCCAAGAGAAAGAAAACCAGCACGCCTGCCAAAATAAGAGCACTTATTCGTAATGTAAAGCCGCTTTGCTCCACCGCCTCTGGCAGCAGGTGCAAAAAAGCCCCTCCAAATAAGGTTCCGGCAGAGAGGCTGACAAGCAAGAGCAGCGTTTCATTGACATTTTTATTTTTCCAAAAAAGTGTCAGTATTCCTACTAAAGAGACCAACGAAACGAGAATCACACTTAGCAGTGTCCATACAATTAAGCTGACCATACTTAAAATAGGCATGGCAGCATTTATATACTTTACTGATTTCCATTATCAATAAAGATGCACAAGAGAATAACCCGGCAAAAACAGATCTTAGAAGAAGAAGTCGCCAGTTACAACTCTTTTTTTAATGCCGAAGATCTGCTTAAGAAGGTGGGGCAACGAAAGCGAACGTTGGGGCTGGCTACTATATATAGATACCTCAACGAGCAGGTTAATCAGGGAAAATTACATTCCTATACCTGCAACCGTCGAACATTGTATTCTACCAGTAAAAAAAATCACTGTCATTTCCATTGTGAAAAATGCGGTGAGATAAAACATCTGCAGCTGCAAAAGTTAGATTTTCTAAAACAAACTGTGGAAGGGGAAATCTGCCATTTTCAGATAGATGTAACTGGCGTTTGCAAAAGATGCATGACGAAAAATTAATGCCTAAGGTGGCTGGAATTTGGCGGTACTTTAATTGCGGTGGTCATGGTATAATCGCCCTTATCACCATCGTTGCATAACTTCCTTTGTATAAAGAAAAAGTGACGGTAACTTTCATTTTTCCCTCATGTAATTCATCGGCTAAAAAAGGTCCTGATTTTAGATCTTTCACTTCTGCAAAAGCGTTGCGAAATTCTCCCATTTGTGTCAGTTGCGGAATTTGTTTGATGACAAAATCGGCTGGAGAAATCCCTTGGTGTTGTAATAACTGGGTTAGAATGGTATTCATCTGATGGTCTGAACTCGTGTGGTGGATAAACCCTACTAACGGCACCTTCAGATCCAAAAATGCCTCCGGTGTATTCACAAATACGAATGTGCCTAACGAATACTTGGCCTCTTTATGTATGTGCCCCTGTATTCGCAGATATTGGCTTAAAGCCTCATTCCACAGAAAGCTTTGGTATGCGTTGACATACATTTTCAGTAATCTCATCGGCACTAATTTCAACGCCCCTACAAAGTCATTTTTATGTGCTTCTAGATGGCGATGGCAGTTCGCATAATTCATAAGCTCTAATGCCTGGCCAAATTCCTTTTGTATCAACAGTTTGCCAATCTGCGCATTGTTGCTGGCAAAGCGCTGCTCATCAAAATAATTGGGGATATATGTAACAGGAATAATGTGTTTTTCTTCCAAATTTCGAATGGTAATCTCAAAATGGTTGCCTTCCAAGTCGCCAAGGGAGATAGGGGTTGAGCCATATCCCACAAATTCTATTTTCAAGTCAGGAATTTCTATTTTACTGATTTTTTCTTTACTGCCGCCTTTCACTGAAAATGCCTGCTCCGTGATGGCATTTTTGTCTTTATTGCCGGCAAAGCCGATATCTTTTTCTGGAAGGTGAAGCATTCTGGCGAGCTGTTTCACCACATCCAGCGTATTTTTATTTTTCTTAGTGATTTTCAGATAGAGGTATCTTCCAGACGGTGTAGGATTCAATTTGGAAATCTCGGTTACGATGAAATCTTCCGGAAGCTCTTTGAGGAGGTACATACATTCATAGAGTGTTAGTATTTTAAAAAGGTGGTGATAGATTTTGGACAAATCGTTCTTCGTAGAACTACCACAGCTTATCTGGATCCTCGTATTGAATATCCTTTACCACAATAGTGGTGCTCTGCATCACCCCATTCTATTATATAGATTTTCATTTAATAAAAAATATAAAACAGAAAACTTACTCAGGAGGAGATAAACATGGTTTTACCAAATTTAGAAAATATAATCATTGCCAAGCCAGCCGCCTATCAGGGAATGGTAAAAGAATCTGCAGAAGCATTGCTCAAAGCAGGGCAGCAGGTGTTAGGATTGCTCGAAAAAGCAGTGGTTGAGCGTGGCTATGAACAGCTTAAAGCAAGAACAGGGTATACCAAAGAGCATCTGCCAGATGAATCACCTAAAGCCGCTGCTCCTTTTGTTCTTGATAATATTACCTTTGAAATGCATACTACGGTGCGAAGAACAAACCCCCGATATCAAACTGTCTACAACAAAATAATGGCTTTTGTAGAAAATACTGCCTATGACTGGAAAGAAAAAATACAAAAGCGTGGCGTGAGAACGTACGACGATGTCATTACGGGAAATCCCGGGCCCTTTGTACGCTGGGATTATTTTATGGGAAGAGCACAGCGGTATGTGGGGCAATTCACCGAACTTGGGGTCGAAAATAAATTTACCGCCATCACTGCTCCTGCCCAATACGATAGTCAACCATTGGATAAATTAATTCTGCCTGTAAAAATTGTTGATGATTTTGACATTAACCGGCCTGGGGCTGCGAAAGTGTGGTATTTAGCCCAGCGTTTTTGTAAAGAAGTAACCACCGAGACTGTCGAGCCTTTTAAAGAAGAAATGAAGCAACAGGCCGGAGCTGTGGAAATGTCTGAATTTACTAAGCAACGGTGGTGCGATATCGAACGATACCTATTTACTGTTCAAAGTGTATCTTCACCCAGGCGGCAGCCGGGACAGGCAATTTCGCAACTCATTGCCATCCCTGAAAGAAAAAAGAAAAAAGGGGATACCTCTTTACCTGTTATTGTCACCGAAAATAATTATGCTCAGATGCTGGCAGAAATGAGCCGTCCAGAGGCAGAAGCATTTGTTAATGGTATAAAAAAGCTCGATGGAGAGATCGGTGAACTGGTAACTTTCTATTATGGCTTGGATGAGCATCCCCGAATACGACAGGAGCTGCCTTTTCTTCCACAATATCAGGTCCATAAAGAGGAAGGAGCAATGTTTGTCTCGTTGCAGGCTATCTATGATCGTATGTTGGCACTTGAACAGAACTTCACCACTAACAGAGTGCTGCAGCGACATTTTGCGACGCCTTTGGTGTGAATAAATGTTGAAGGTAGACGATTTTGCAATTCGATGAATCATCAAAAAAGATAATACTTTTGCATGAGCGGTAAAATTCAAACGCCGCCCCCTCACCTTCTTTTATTTTTTCCTGATTAATTCTTTCGGCATTAAATCCCTTCCCTTGCTGCTCTATCCCAATTACAAAACCTTTTTTACCCATCCACAGATGAAAATGGGATGGTAATTTGAATTGAGAATGTTGTAATGTATTTGATCCCGCTTCATTGAGGAAATAGGCCACTTCATCGTACTCGTTATAATGAAGCCAATGGTGAAGGTTGAATTCCCTATTTAAGAGAGTGCTGTAGCGTTCATTGAGCTTATCGACAACGGCCCATTTGGCCTGACCGTACTGAACAATAGTTTCTTCCGATCGTTGCTGCTGATATGGATGGATGGAGATGGTGGTTTGCTCGCCGGTGAAGTTGATATTTTCTAAGGCTTTCGAGAGGGTGTGGTGGAAAGATAAAGCCATTCTCATTACAAAGAAGTTCTGCATATTTAATGCTTGTGCCTTTTTTTCTGCAAAAGACTTATAAGTTAGATAAATGTAAATTAATTGAAATGGTTTATAATAAAGTTGCAAAAAAAGAAGTTAGGGAAGAATATATTAAAAAGATCGAAGCTATCAGTAAACGGCACTTTCTTAAATATGGCCATCGAAAAATGAGCCTCAAAGAGTTAAACCATTTGTTTAAGTTGAATTAAATTTTTATTTTGTAGATTATTTACTTTTGCAAACCTTTTTATACTTTCTTGCTTTCGTTGAGATATGCATAAAGAGGTATTGATAGTACTGTTATTCTCGTTCTTATTACTCTCTTGTTCTTCTACCCAGCAGCAAATTGAAAATTCTGCGCCAGACGTCACTATCGGCTTCATCGGCTGCTCTAATACTAGGGAGACGGTCGAAGGCTACCATTATCTTGGCGGTAAAAAGATGTGGGATTCCCAGCGGCGATATGGCTCGGGCACCATTATAGACTGGTCCAAAGATGTGAATGACAGTAAATATTGGAAGGTGTTTGATGAAATGCTGGCTCAATATCCATACACCAACACCATCTGGTGGGAGCTGTGCATCATGGATGGCGATAGAACCACCAGTTCCGAACATACTGATATTATACTCGATGAGATCAGGAAGCGGATTCCCAACGCTGTCATTTACGTCTCGGCACTGGCAGATTATACTGATGGTGTCTGTGAAATAACTGGCACGTGGGGATTAGAAAAAGGGAAAGAATTGGTCCAAGAACTGGATGAAAAGAACCCAGGTGTCTTTGCTGGCCCGCTGCTTGGTCCCATGACACCGCAAGATACTGCAGAGGATGGCTGTCATTTGAGCAGTCCTGACGGAAAAAGAAAATTAGGGAATCAAATGCGGCTGTTTTTTGATGCAGAAGAATATTCTGCTGATGAAGCGTCGATAGGTTATATCGGCTGTTCCAATACCATGCAAACTGTCGCCGCCTATTGGTCTGTTGATAATTTAAAAGATAAAGTTCTATGGAAATTTAACGAGCAGGAGTTGCATGAATATGACTCTGGAGCAGTGGTTGATTGGTCCAAAGGAGCTAAAGAAGGAAATAAATTTTGGAAAACTTTTGATCGATATCTTGAAAATAGTCCTAATACGAAGGCCGTCTTCTGGCAGCTGTGCATCCGCAAAGAAGAAGCAACTCCTTATGAAGAAGCTCTTGTAGTGCTCGAAGCAATCCGCGAAAGAATTCCCGATGTGGTTGTGTATGTCTCACCATTACCCCCATATACCGAAGGGGTATGTGAAATAACCGGTACTGTCGGCATTGAAAGGGCAAAAGCATTAGCAAAAGAACTGGACTTAAAAAATGAAGATGTTGTTGCCGGACCAGTTTTAGGCCCGATGACTCCCGAGAATACCGATGAGGATGGTTGTCATGTAAGCCAAGAAGGCATGTACACGCTCGCAGAGCAGATGCGAGAATTTTTTGACACAATAAGGAATGAAACAGAGATGGAATCCGACGAAAATAATGATGAAGAGATGGAAGAAGAAAGTACTGGCGCTGATTTTGAAGAAGAGGACCTTTCTCCGAAAGAAAAAATATGGCGCGACCGTATTGAGGTCGCCATGGAATCAACGCCTTGTCCCGATATACCAAAACCAGTCTATTCTTCTTCTTATTATCAAGGCCCATTGACTGATACTCACTTGCATATCCCCTCGATACCTGATTGGTCCGCACAAGAAGATGAGGAAATGAAAGATGAAATCCCAGAAGGACGATTTGGCGGACCGCAAGCGCTTTTGGGATGGAATGTAAAGATGAGTGAAATTGCCTGCACCCTGAAACAAGAAGGCACACAGGATAATTTTGCGTTCTTCCCAGTATATGAAGGAGAAATATCTGCGTATCAGCTGCAGATGTGGAACAGGACCATGCAGCAATATCCAAACCAATTTACTCCATTTATCATGTCTTCGGGAAACGATGGCGAGCCGGATGGATTTCCCACGGTTGATGCGGCGACACTTCAAGAGATGCTGGCCGTGTATCCTGGGTTGTTTGAAGGGTATGGTGAGATAGGTCTTTACGCGCGTGAGAATGGCGGATCGCCGGAATTGCCTCCCGATGCCTCACGCTTACAGGAAATATATCCCCTTATAAGACAAAATAGTTTAGTCGTTTATTTTCATTTAGGTGAAGGACACAAAGATAATTTTGAAAAAGTCTTGAGCCAGAATCAGGATATCAATTTCATTTGGCATGGGGATCAGCTTTCTGCAGATGAAGTTGAAGATATACTGAGCACGCACCCCAACGCGTATTATGGCATTGATGCGTTTTGGGGTCATGACCAAGATTTGTTTCATTTATTTGTCGGTGAACGTAAACAAGATTATTTGGATGCTCTGAATCAACAGTTTGATGTTGTGCTAAATTATGCCGTGAATGATTGGAAATCTGTTATCGAGCGGCATCCGGATCAAGTGCTGTGGGGTATTGATCGAGGAGACGCGGTGTGGAATTATGATTTGGAAGTGGGGCAGGCGCAAGTGAAATTGGCTCGGGCATTTATTGGAAGGTTAGATCCAGCAGTACAGGAAAAGATTGCGTATAAGAATGCGGAAAAAATAATGGGGGCAAGAGAATGAAAAGAATTATGTTTTTGATAGTAGTATTAATTATTGCTGGCTGCGCACCTGTAATGCAAAATCCAGATGAAAACTCCCCCTCATCGCCAGATATGGCATCAGAGCCTAGTACTGCCTTAGATCATCCACCGACAGATTATGACAGATTCAACGAAGTCAAGCGGGAAATCGATTACTGGTATGTTCGCCCGCCACGCAGCATAGGTAATGAACACAAAATGCAGATGATGAATCGGCTGCTTCCTCTTAATATTTCTCAGAGTGAGAAAGACGAGTATATTCAGAAATTAAACTCTCTGCTTTTGGCCGATGATCCGGCGTACCTTGAACAGCAGCATGAAGGGGCACAAGAAGCACCACCACAAGATCAGCTGCCGCCAGATCAAGTGTGCGAAGGCAACGGCACGGTTGCATTTACATCCGCACCTATCCATCTTGAAAACCTTGGGTACATCCTGCCTGTAGGGTCCCTGACCGGCCACCATATAACTCCCACTGACCACGGGTATATTGCAGCAAATACCTGGACAGTATCTGGCGCAAAGCGAGAAGATAATATAGATAAATTTGTTGACGTCCTCGCACCAGCAGCCGGTATTGTGAGCGTTAACCGCATGCCTGCGGAGTTTGCGACCAGTACCCTTGGAGACTACCACATTATTATTCGTCACACCTGCACCTTGTATACTGTCTTTATTCACGTGAATCAAATCTCGGATACATTGCAGAGGGCATTGGATGAACGCACATTCGTAATAGTCGAGGCAGGCGAAGTCATTGGCCGCTCTCCGGGGTTTGATTTTGCGGTATATAATGAGGAAGTCACTTTAGGTTTTATCAACCCGCAAACCTATGTGGGTGAGCCTTGGAAAATTCATACCGATGACTTGTTTGTGCATTTCACGCAGCCCATTCGTACACAACTCCTTGAAAAAAATCTTCGAAAAGCAGAACCTCGCAGCGGAAAGCTGGATTACGATCTTGATGGGACCATTGCCGGCAACTGGTTCGTTGAAAACACCAATGGTTACCAAGGCCTGCCGCAGTACAATAGACTGATAGGGTATTGGATAACCCACCTTGCGTTTGTCTATGATCAAATAGATCCGACTACCATTATTGTATCTATGGGTGATTACAACGGTGGAACTGGTCAATTCGCTGTCAAAGGTAACGCTCCTGATTTTGCAGAGGTTACATCCGAAACAGGGATGGTAAAATACGAATTAGTACAATATGGATATCTCGACAATGGTAAGGTCTGGGACGAAGGACATTATGCTGATCTGGTTGTCAACGTGGGAGCCACGGTCGAAGGTACTGCATTAGTAGAGATGCTTGAAGACAGAAAAATAAAGTTTGAAGTATTTCCGGGGAAATCTGCCTCACAGGTGAGTGCCTTTACGCAGAATGCCAAGACATACGAACGATAAGGATACTACTTTTTAGTTATAAATATGCGAAAAATTTATAAAGCTAGCAAGAAAAATATCTGATATGTTCAGAAAAAAAATTGATGAATTATTGGATTTTAGTAAAAGTCCAGTTCTTAGGCTGGGACTCAAAGGAATTGCTGTTCTGCGGAATCTTGGATATGATACCAGTGGCGCACCGTTGTCTGAAAATGTAGTTCCTCTTCCAGTTATTAAATCAACCCCAGAAACGGGATTACACGAGGAAGAAATTATGGTTATGGGGGAAAGTGATGGCAAAATCTATCATCACACAATAGGCGGTAAAGAAATAGTCCACACAGTCGTGATTAATGAATTATTACCTCCGCATAAATTACCTCTTAATAGAATTCAAACAGATCGGTTTCCTGACGAGGAAAAAATAAAGATAATGCAAGAACTGTTTAGTCATTATAAACCAGGGTACGCGTGGTATGATTTGGGCACTCGAAGTGGTAGAGAGCTTTCCGGGCTAGTTCAGGAACATAGAGATTCAATTTTAGAACAAACGGGAGCTCCTGGCGATTTTGGGTGTTTAGAAATTCATGATTCACATTTCTTGCCAGGATTTGGCCTTAGAGTTAGAGATGCTGTCACAATCCCTGCCAGATTAAGTATCGGAAAAATCCAGGCTCCTCTTTATTTGGTAAACTTAACTAATCCTGGATTTTTTTTTTTTTTTGACATTAGAGTAAATTTTGCCGAAGGAACCGCCTACGCACCAGTTGATCAGAAAGAATTTGTTGAATCTCTCAGACTGGAATACCGGCCATGTGACAGGCATTACGCCATTACTTTGGTAAAGTAAAGAAATTATCCTAAACTTTTTTAAAACAACTTTCTTTTTTCATCCTATGTCATTTACTACCATTTCCTTTTACAAGTACACTCCCATCGATACCCCCGAAAATCTACGGGAATATTTGAAAGCTGTGTGCGAACGCCTTAATCTTACCGGTAGAATTTTAATTGCATCCGAGGGTATTAATGCAGCAGTCTCCGGCAAGAAGGAAAAAGTTGAAGAATTCAAGACAATAATCAGTAAAAATGATCTCTGGCGTGATCTAACTTTCCGCGAACAGGAAACTCCAACGCAGGCACATCATAAATTAGTGGTGAGAGTGAGGGATGAAATTGTGCATTTCGGTAAAAAGGTAAACTTGCGTAATACCGGAATCCATCTTTCTCCCCTGCAATTACAGCAATGGTATGAACAGGAGGAAGATTTTATCATCGTGGATGCCCGAAACGAATATGAGCATAAGATAGGGAAATTCAAGAATGCCATCACTCTTCCGATCAGGAACTTTCGGGAATTCCCAGCGGCAGCACAGCAGCTCACGAAATATAAAGATACAACAATAGTGCTCTACTGCACCGGAGGCATTCGCTGCGAAAAAGCCTCGGCCTATATGAAAGAACAGGGGTTTGAAAAAGTATACCAAGTCGATGGTGGAATTGTTAATTATATACATCAATTTCCAAACTCGCACTGGGAAGGTGGCTTATTTGTATTTGACAATCGATTAGTGTCTGATATTAGAGAGCCGATCACCAATTGCCAATTTTGCCGCAAACTATGTGGGCAGTATCATAACTGTTTTAACTTGGACTGTGACGATTTGTTTATTGCCTGCGAAAAATGTGTCGGTGCGATGGATTACACCTGCAGCGTCCAATGCCAATCCTCAGCACGGCATCGAAGCAACTAATTTCTTATATAATATTAGGAGTATATCCGGTATCTTTTTGACTTCCATTTTCCAAGCACAAAAGCACTATGGTTAAAATACCTTGGAAAATAATTGCATTCGTGCTGATCATCATCATAGCGGCGGTAATGATCATGGCTCAGGATGAGTATGGCTGCACCGATGAGATTGGCCGGGATCAATGCTTGCTGCAGTACGTGGAGGAAGAAAAAGCCCAGGCTCATCCAGCCGTTTGTGAGGAGATAACTGATTCTGGTTATAGGGATCTGTGCTATTTCAAATTGGCTGCATATCAGTCAAGCATTGCATTGTGTGATAACATGATCGGCAATGATCAAAATGTCTATTACAACAAAGATGAATGCTATCTGAATCTTGCATTAGATAAGAATATGCCGGCCTGTGAATATATTGCGGAATCAGAGTTGCAGCAAATTTGTCAGAAAAGTATTGCGCTAACGCAGGAGGTACATTAAAATGGAAAACGGACTGAACGTGGGTGTGATTGGATATGGGGTTGTAGGATCTGTTACAGCAAAAAGACTTTATCAATTGGGTAATCGGGTATATGTTCATGATACCCGTCCCCCGATGGAGCTTGCTGGGTGGGATGATCGGCTGCATTTTCGGGAAAATTATGGCCTGCAGGAAACCAACGCTACTTTTCTGGTATTGCCCACTCCCAGTCGGGAAGAAAGATTGTACCGGGCCCTGACAGAAGATGAAAGAATGCATACCATAGAAGGAAGATTTGGTGAATCATTAGATATGTCGATTACAGAGTCGGTAATTGGAAACCTGGCGCAAAAATTAGGCACGGAATTGCGCCGCAGCGATGATTATCATCTTTTTGTAGTTCGATCGACAGTGGAGCCGGGAACAACTCGTAAACTGGGAAGAATAATCTCACAAATTTCCGGGAAACAGCTGGGGAAATTTGGGATGGCCATGATTCCTGAATTTTTGCGGGCTTATAACAACGAAGCTGATGAAGAAAATGCTCCGCTCATAGTCATGGGATATTCTGACGAGAAAGCCCTGGATTTGTTAAACAGAATATATCAAAAAGTACCTCCTAATGAACAAGGTGAGTCTCGGCTTTTACCAATGGGCCTGGAAGAGGCAGAACTTGTAAAATTAGAATGCAATTCTTTAAATGCGCTTCGCATTTCAATGCACAATGCCAGAGCTTTATTCTACGAATCGCTCAGGAAGCAGCTGGGCATAGGAATCGATTATGAACGAATGACCAATGTTTTAACCACGGTTTGCGAGTCATTTACCAATCCAAGATATGGCTCCAGCGCGGGTATTTTTTATGGCGGCACATGTCTGCGCAAAGATCCGAATGCCCTGCACACCTGGGCAACCAAGAGCGGTATCCATGGATACTTTGTAGATCTGCTCGTCACCGCAATTCTGACCAACACTCATCTGCAGACGTTGATTCTTAATGACCATAAATTTCTGAACGGGATCGACCAAACAGGAATTCCCGCACGTTTGAAGCAAAGGGATCACTCTACATACGAAAATGTTCGTAAGGTAGTCAATGCTCTGGCCGAAGCTGCAGAACCCAAACATGGTATGCTCCAGCTTGTTCCCAGGCAAAGCCAAGCAAACCTGACTCCTGCTGATGAATCGCCAATGGCTGATGAATCACCAAGGCCAGTGGGTATCGAACGGCGTAAACAAAAAAGCGGTGGACACGGACAATGACAATTTGGAACAAAATAGTTGTGTTGGCGCTGCTGCTGGCAATAATTCCATTGGCGCAAGCGCAGGTATTTGAACGTGCAACGAATTTGCGGATTGTAGGGGAAGAATCCCTTAAAAGTATTTTCGAATATCAGGACCAACAGATCATCAATGAAACCATCCTCAGCAGGGAAGGTGACATCTGCTATCTGGAGAAGCCCATCCATGTCTCGCCTGATTCCAAATTAAGTCTCTTGGGAGAACACTGCAAAGAGCTTAGGTTATATCCAGATACGTATATCAGAATTGCTGGTAGTGCCGATTTCATAAATATCAAGGTGACTTCTGCAGACCGTGCAACCAAAAAGCCGATTATCATCACCAAAGAAAATTATGATTCTCATCGCCCGCATATTTTTACACAAATTCCTGCCAAGCATATTTTGATTAAAGACTCTGAATTTTCCTACTTGGGCTATTACGAAGAATACTTAGGCAGTTCTTGGGGTCTTACTTTGCGGGATTTAGCCGCAGGGCGTATAGAGAATTCTATTTTTCATCATAATTATTTTGGATTGTATACTTTCAATACCGAGAATGTGGCCATTATCAACAATGAAGTGTACGATAATGTTGAATATGGGTTAGATTTCCACGATTATTCAAACAATTTTATAGTTGCAAATAACAGCGTACATGACAATGGTAATCATGGGATCATCTTTAGCAAATATTGCTTTAACAATAAAATTGTAGGCAACCATGTTTACAACCATATCGGGCAGACTTTTGTAAAAGGACAGCTAAAAGATTACGGCATTCATGGTATCATGCTGCATGCCCATTCGGATAACAGCATTATTGAAGGGAACATTCTTAAAAATAATAATCGTGCCATTGTATTATATCGCAGCTACAATAATACTGTTGTAAACAATATTGTCCTGGATGATGCCGGTGATGGTGTCTATGTAGACAATAGTTCCCGCAATTTTATCGACAACAATATTATCCTGGGCACCCGGGGCTACGGTTTATACTCACATAATTCGCCTCATAATTCCTACGGCAACAACTATTTTAAGAAAGGAACGTACTTTAAAGTATCTAACAGCGAACATTCATCTTCACTAACCAGCCTTTTGCCTTATGTTACTGCGGACGACCCATTATCACAGCGTCCAAAGTCAATTCCCCTCGTTAAAGCAGGAAAAACCTTTTTGGAACTCAAAACGTATGTTCTTCTTGGAATTATTGGCATCATTATGACTGGTTTTATGGTAGAATTAATTTATAGGAAGGTGAGAAAATGATGGGCATCGATAGTATTCTGGAGTTTATCATCCAAGGAACAGTGGCTATTGGAGAATTATTTCAGAGCTTGCTGGGCCCATGGTGGCAAACCTTTCAGCAAAAAGCGATGGTACTTTTTGAAAACATAACCGGGAAGCGCGTAGTATTAGAAATAGTAGCCATTCTCATTGCTCTTGGCCCTCTAAATTGGCTGATTTGGATTATCCGTCGTTTCCGGTCAACGTTATATCGGCCTTTTGTCGGAAAATTTGATGCAAAAACCTCCGTCGTTATTCCGGTTTATAAAGAAAAAAAAGAAACGCTGCAAAAAGTAGTGGATGCAATCATACGCAACAAACCAGATGAAATTATCCTTATCTTGGACGTAAGCGAAAGGGCACTTATGAATTTTGTAAAGGAAACTTATCCTGGCAAGGTAAATGCTTATTTTATTGAAGAGCCCGGCAAGCGTCCTGCCTTAGCAAAAGGCATTAAGTTAACTAAGCATGAAATTGTCGTCCTGGTTGATTCCGACACCTATTGGGAATCTAATAATTTCCTGCAACAACTGATAATTCCATTCCAGGATCCGGGAGTGGGTGGCGTTGGAACTCGGCAGGCTGTGGCAACTAAGAAAACCTGGGGCCACAAAATTATCGACTGGAATTTAGACTTGAAATATACGGATTATGTTCCCTCAGACTCTTTATCAGGATCGGTATTATGTCTAAGTGGCCGTACTGCAGCATATCGAAAAAAAGTGATTGAACCTGATCTGGATCAATTAACACAGGAATATTTTCTGGGTCATCATTGCATGGGTGGAGATGATACCCGGCTCACCAGTATGGTGCTTAGAAAAGGTTATAGGACTGTCTATCAAAGTACTGCCGTTGCCAAAACAGATTTTGATCCCTCCTTCTGGAAATATTTACGACAGAAAGTACGCTGGAGTCGGAATTCGTTTCGTGCCTATCTGCGTGCGATATTTAGCACCTGGCCCTGGAGACAGCGGCGCTGGTATTATCTGATTGCCGCATATCATACAGTATTCCCGGGACTCATTGCACTGATAGGTATCTTTTTCTTTTTTTATGCGCTGTATCTGCAGCAGTATGCTTTGGTATACTTGTGGCTGGTGTGGATATTCGTCTCCCGGGCAATTAAGAGTTATTCACATCTGAAAAAAAGCCCGAAAGATATATTTTTAATACCAATTGTAGTAATGTATTATTATTTTCTTTCCCTTATTAAGCTATATGCATTGCTCACCATGACCTGGGAAACCTGGGCTGGCAGCCGTGAAGAATACACGATTAAAGATGGCAAGAGAATTGCCGCTGCAAGATCAATAAGTTAAAATGGCATGGAAGCCAAGTTTTATATCCATAGTGCGAGAATGACGCCCATCACCAGAAGATTCACCAGCTGATAACCAGCATTAATAAGATACAACGTAATTGGCCTGTTTTCCCAAAGGACGGAACCAAGACTGATGGTGGCAACAAAGCCCAGCCAGATCCAGAATCCGGCCTGTACTCCTTCGATGAAGGTAGTTGCCTGTGCATAATCAATGAAATGAGCCAGGATGAACGCCATTAGCAAGGCAGCTCCAAAATTAATGATATAACTTGGAGTGGCTCTCTTCTTCATGTCGAGAGCATCTTTAGAACTGATGTTCATTAGTTCCATCCATTTTTTTCCGAACATGAGCGGAGAATACCAGAATCCTCCGATCACCATGCTGATGATGGCAGCAACCAAGACGGCTAGATAATTAATAATTGCAGTTGGCATAGGAAACACCTCTTGAATGTTATAAATCACCTAAAATAAATGAGTATTTAATGGTTGCGGTAATAATTATGTTTCTATTAAATAGTAATTAATTGGGGAAATATTTATAAACTATAATTTTAATCACCTATTAACATGAGAAATCAATCTTTAACTGAAAAATTAACTGGAACATTAATCGGCGGACTCACAGGTACGGTGGCAGCTTTTTTTGGTTCGTGTGGTGCAGGGCAATACGGATTAATGGAAAAAACAGGTGGAATAGGTTCCAGCCATGCAACAGATGTTGACAGTGCAATGGATTTTGCGTTTGGTCCAGGAAAGTATATAGTTGGTGCTGGGCTTGCGGTAGGTTTACTGATTGATGGATATCGTGCTTTTTCACGCTATCGAGAAGAAAAAGCAGGATTTAAAGAAGATTTTCAAGATTGGGATATGTAAGTTTTAGCAGTAATACTTCAGCATTCTGAAGCGTGAGGGGCATCAAAAGGTCAAAATTCTATCAATATTCTCATCGAGAGCGTTGCGAGGGGATGCTCCCTACGGGAACGCAGCTTCCACTATAATCTCCTCAAGAATTTTGAGATGCCCTCACGCTTCCTATGAAGTGCTACTATCTTCTCGCTTTTGATGTAAAGTAATTTATCGACATTCTCCGGATGAGACAACCCTCTTGTCGATTTAATGTAGACGTCGATAAAGCTCGACCTTATGATAGTAGCACTTCACTTTGCTGAAGTATTACTTTTAGCAGAAAGTTTTATATTTCATGTATCTTGTGAATATGTATGCTTCTCCAAGACCCTGTCTATGGCTCCTTCGATATCACTGAGCCTGTTCTTCTCGAATTACTCCATTCAAAACCGTTGCAGCGTCTCAAAGGTATTTCGCAATATGGCCTTCCGCCAGAAATGTATTTTCATCAGGGATTTAGCCGGTACGATCATTGCGTGGGAGTTATGCTTCTCCTGCATAAGCTCAATACTTCTTTGAAAGAACAAATAGCCGGATTGCTGCACGATGTTTCACACACTGCGTTTTCCCATGTGGTAGATTGGGTGATGGGCAGCCAGGCACAGGAAGATTTTCAAGATTCAATCCATGAAAGAATGATTCTCCAATCGGAAATACCTCTCATTTTGCAACGACATAGATTTAACGTCACCAGCATTATCAACATCAAAAGCTATTCCTTACTCGAGCAGCCTGCACCTCATCTGTGTGCGGATCGGGTTGATTATGCCTTGCGCGAATTTCTGGACTGGGCCAACCCCGCAATTGTACCTCAATGCGTTGAATCATTGCAAGCATATGAAGGAAAAATGGTATTCGCCTCTGAACAAATCGCCAGACAGTTTGCGTTAGGCTTTTTGAAATGCCAAACGGAACATTGGGGCAGCACCGAGACAACTGTTCGTTATTATCTGCTGGCCAAAGCATTGAAAATAGGATTAGATGAAAAGATACTTATTCAAGAAGATCTTTTTAAGGATGATGCATTGGTATTGGAAAAATTACAACATAGTAAACATGCCCAGATTGTCCAACTGCTTACGATGCTGCGAGGAAAGATTGAATATGAAGTGACTGACAAAAATCCCGACATTTCTACGCAGAAAAAATTTCGGTATGTTGATCCCTTGTTTTTGAAAGGGGGAATACTATATAGATTAAGTGACGTTGATCCTGCCTATGTCTTGCTTGTCGCTGACCATCAAAAAATAAATCAGCAAGGGTTCTCCCTAAAGCTATCGTAATATTACAGTAAATGCTATACTTTTATAAAGCAAAAAAATAGATCATTCTATGATGTCCTTTCCACAATCACAGGCTTTAGAATATCAAACCTCTCAAGTATTTGATGCTTTTTGCCGGGCAGTGCGCACGTATAATTATCAAGATGCGGTTTGGGCAGCAAAACTATTTGAGCCGCTTGCTCACTCTTTGAGAATTGTCGCCAAAAGCGATAAATTTATGCATTGGAGCCGAGAGACACCAGCAGCTAATTCGATGGATCGCTTTCTTCTTCAATATGCTATAGCTCATTTGCCTGCTCTGGCTTTAGAAAGCTATGTCAGTTATGAGCAAAAAACCGGCCACGCCTGGAATTTTCGGCCAACCAACATGTCTGAGGCAGAGGTAAGAGCTGCATTGGCTAATAATAAATTATCCTATGAAAAGTTTCAACAGATGACCCTGCTTTTGGCCCAAGCTGGCCGATTTGACTGTGTGCTTAATTTATTTTCACACATTCGCGAGAATTGCAAAATGCTGTATCAACTGAGCTGATCACTTTTTTTAGTCATCTCAATAATTTACCAGCACTTCCACATCTTTGCCAAAGATTCTCTTCAAGCCGTCGAAGATAGGCTCTTTAACAAAAACCCTGGGCGGGATCACAGTTTTAGCCAATTCTTTCTCATATTCTTCCAAAGAACTGTCTTGTAAAAGGCCTAAGCTGCCATCACTTTCGATCTCTGCTTTTTCGATTCTTAACTCTTTAGCATCCACATCATGGATGATGAAAGCGATTTTGTCAAGCAGCACTACCTCTCCAAATTTTTCTCCATGCTTTATCCTGATTTTGGCACGTTCTAATTCCCTGCCACGTTTGCGTTGCATGTATTCTACTAAAAATTGAAATAGGCCGGTGCTGCCTTTGCGTGCCTTTTCTATATCCGCTTTGGTAATTTTTTTCTGGTCATGTTTTTTCTTGGCATCGATTATTTCCTGTAAATCACGCAGATAACGTGCAGGAACTTTTCCGGTTGAGATCAATTCCTTTTCAAACAAGGCAATGATGTCTGCATCATGGGCTTTCTCAATCCCTTCTAGCTTGAGTACATCCCTAATGATGGTAATCACTTCATCATATAACCGTAAAATGCTTTGCTCATCATGCTTGGATTCGATTTCAATGAATAACTCCCTGATGCGCTTGAGATATTTTTCCGCACTGGTAACATATTCATCTAACTCTGTACCGGATAATTCTTTTTTATCCCCATGTTCAATCTTCTTGCGCAGGTCCACATTCTTCTTGAGGATGTCGACGAATTCTTTCTCAAGCATTTTTTCTCGTTTGACAAATATCTCTTCCATAACTTCAGGTGTTTCCCTGGGGGTGGGTGGGGGAATGCCATACAACATCAAGGCCGCCTGGCTGGGGGTTAAAATTGCATAGTAGGTATCTTCCATACCCATTTCCTTTAAACGGTATTTCACTCTGGTGATGCTTTGTTCCCCGGTGCTCATAAATAAGTCAATGGCTTCCCGGCTGGGCTTGATGCGGCCCATGCGCAATAGCTGCTTCCAGGGCATGAAAATTCCCCTATCGTAAAAAGGCACTCCGTCACGCAGCAAAGTAAAGATGATGGGGTTGGCTTCTTTGAGTGACTCCCAAAAGTCGGTTAAAATGTACACTTGAATATTAAGCTTGTTTTTAATGCCGGTCATTTCTCCTGCTTCAATACCCATGCCGATGATGATGGCTCGTAATTTGTCTTTCAGTTCCACTCTGGTCATTTTTTTGACATCAGTGTCATCAATAACTATCCACACATCAATGTCGGACGTTGCCGTTGCTCGTCCCTGTGTTAAAGAGCCGGCGAGGACATAGCTGAGGATATACTTATCAAACTTCTTGATGACCATGCTTTTGTGGATTTCGGCAATTTTAATTGCTGCCAGCATGCCGGTATCATGAATGGGCGCGCTCATGGAAATCAATCGGTTAAGGTCATATTTAGCATCGTAACAATTCTGCCACAGATCAGTGAGGAGAACACTTTGCGGAACAATATTTTTATCTACTTCCGTGCCTATTTTCTTGATAATCTCGGAGAATTTCTGGTATAACTCATCTTTGGTCATCTTTTGAGAGGTAGTATCATCAACAACGACTAGGACATTGATTTTTTGTTCCTCGCTCTTGTCTGCTTTTTCTTCAACTGAGGGAGTGTCTGCACCATTTGGTTTTGGGGGCGGTTCCGGAGGCAATAAAGCGATTCCCACGATATAATCAGCAAATTTATCGAGAACCTTGGCTTTAAATGAATCTAATTTTTCTTTTAACGCTTGCAGTTTCTTTTCCAATTCAGGCGGTAATTTAGGAAGAGCCGGGGATGCCGGAAGGGGTATCTCAGACGATTCTTGATGTAATTTCATTTCTTTAGGTTGGATTGATTTTGTTTTTTTAGCCATGGGGAGCCTCGAATTGGTATATTTCTTCACTGGGACATTTGATAGATGCGGAATAATATATATTGTATTTAAATATAACTGTTTGGGTAACTAGCGGGACGTTTTGGTCAAGGAATAAAATTGGTGTTACTTTTAAGTAATTAATATAGAAAGGTTTATATAGAACCCCCATTTAGTGATTAAAATAAACGAGGTATTAATATATGGCAACTTTACAAACCCCTTCAACTCCTGATGGATATGAAATAACTCCTGGCGGACTTACCGTTCCAAAAGGCATGGCCGGATTAGTCTTAAGTGATGTCAACAAGCGATTACTTGATGCTCGGGAAAAAACTGATTCTGTTTCTTTGGAAGCATCTGTTACCGACACATATCTTAATGCAGTACGCTATGATGATAATGGTGTAACCCGCTATCGAACTAAGTTTGACGAAACACAGGCAACCGATCTTGCGACAAAAATAGTAGAAGCTTTGGCATATCACATTAATTTTCGGCATTTCACAGGGATGGATCAAACTTTAGTTACGCAGTTGAGCAAGATTAAAGATCCCAATGGCAGAACTTATGCAGAAACCGTTGTACGAAGTATGGTTGATGTGGATGTTAAAACAGTAGCCCAGCAATTTGAAGATAAAGTTAACTTAGACACTGTTCGTAATATGGCCAGCCAATATGGAAAACAATATCTGCAGACAGTTGTTATTGACGCTCTGGAAAAAGAGCATGGACAGGACCTCTCTAAATACAAAGAAGGGATTATGAATATGAACCAAGTGTTCAAAGTAGCCCCAGCAAAACAACTTGAGGCTAATTTGAAAACTGCCGGATTACGTGAATTACGATCCATGTACTTGCAATTGCTTGAGCAAGCCAGAACCAAACTGGATTAAATCTTAAGAGAGTGCTCAGCAGATCTGTCATGGTTTGGTTTTTACTTTTTTTCTTTATTCTTTACGATTTTTGTACCAAAAGCTTTAAATAAGAGTACTCTGCGAAAGTAGTAATCATGGCTGATGAATTTGATTTTCAAGCATTTAACCGACAGCTGATGCAATTATCAATTACTTTTGACTATAATTCCTTGCTTGCGTCGTACGTTGACGCTCACACCTCGATAACCAAGTCCCCTGAAATTGAGGCCGCCGATGGTATCCTGCCCCCAGATGCACCAGCTCACCGTTATGCAGCTGATTTAAGCGGTAAAATAGACGGTTTCAAAGTTGAAAATCTGGCTAAAGTGATGGCAGAATCAACAACGTATCATATTTTGCGGCGGCATTATACGATGGACGAATCACTGGTTGAAAAATTGCATGATGTTAAAGATTCTCTAGGTGGCAATTTAGCAGCTGATTCGGTACGTTCGTTTATCCCTAATGGTACCTATGAAGCAATTTTGAAAAAGTTACAACCTCTGGCAGAGCGAATCACTATTGATATAGTCCAGAAAATCGCTGGAGCTTTAGTGGAGCAATATGATAATGAATTAATTTCCCGTAGTATCGGAAAGGAGTTACTGGATGATTATGGCAAAATTATGGCCGGCATGAAAACGCTCAGCGACACCCATAAATTACGCACCGACAAGGAATTTGTTCAGCTTTTATCCGATGGAAAGTCACAGCAGGCCAAGACCCTGGCTGATCTGAAAGAAACGTATGCGATGCTAGTGAGAGAAGCTCGCGAACAAGGATAGTTTCTGAGTGAATTTAACCTTTTGTCTATAGAAAAGTATTTATACCTCATTGTTAGTCTTTCTCTCATGGCCAAAGAGAAGAAAAAAGAGGCAGCAGCTGAGCCTGAAATTAACTTTGATAAGATTTCTGAAGATCTGGGTAACTTTGAACAAAGACAGCATATTGACCAGATTGAAAATGCGCTTACCGACGTCTACCTTCAAAATGCAAAATATACGGATGATAAAGGGATAGTGCGGTTTAAAAAGAAATTTAACAAGGCAGAAGCAGAGAAAATGGCTAATGGATTGTATGACGCACTTGCTTATCATTCTCATCGCCGAGTATTTGGGATGGATCAAAAACAGTATGAAGCATTAAAACAATTTAAGGATGCTAACGGAAACTCTTATGTTGACTCTGTTACTCAATATCATTTTAAGATGGAGCGTCGATCGCTGGTAAAGATGTTGGCAAGAGATGATGAGGAAAACCGATTCGATCATCAAACCTTACAAAAAATTTTGGAGAAACCGATAGAACAGCATATTGGGCTACTCCAACAAGGGCTTATTTCAAAGCATGGCTTAGATGATGCTAAGCATATGGATACGGTAAAAAAGGCAATAGACAAAATAGTAGATACTTATCAACTGTCCAAAAAACAATTTAACACTTCGAAAATGTATGATCACCAAGATGTTCTTCAAACGTATGTCCGCTTGGCCAGTACTCATTATCAGGAAGGTGCCCATGAAAAGCCTAAGAAAAAAGCAGCCTGATTATTCTGTCCCACTTTCTTTCGTAATCTATTTAATGTAATTTGCCTTTCATCATAGTACTATGAGCATTATGTCCCTCGAACAGAAAATAGCCACTGGTTCTTCTTTACAGTACCATCCCTTGGGGCTGGCTTACATTGCGGCAAACGGCAGTGTCAATGTCCACAATAGCGACAGGGCAGCAGTACACCAATACCATGCTAAGCAGATGGATCAAATCGTGAAAGAATATACTCGTTCAGAGGAAGGTCGAGCTTTTCATGATTATGCGAGTTCCCGTGGTCATACTTTCATTCAACTCATTGGTGCAGGCGCGGGAGATTTAGGCGAGCATACCGTTGCCGCAGTCATCCACGATGGCAAAAAAGGGATCATCGTCAGCAATTACGATGGGAAAGATTTTAGCACCAGAGTTCAGGAATTCGCCAGTCAGTATGGCCTTAAACATGAGGCAGCGTTAGAATATGTCCTCACCCATGAATTTGGGCATGTGGCCGGATATAATACGGAAAGTAGTAACGAAGGTTTCATCAAAGATTATTTTCTGCATCGAGCAGCAGTCACCCAAGGTGGAGAGAGGGACAAATATATGGCGCTGGCGCAGGTAGCAGAGCATAGGCAACAGCAGGCCACTAAAGCAGAGTACAAAAATTAATTATTATTCCTGCACTGCCTCTTCAGCCTCATCAAAACTAACCTCATCAAGTTCTGCGCTTTGCTGTTCTAATTCGTCCAGTTCCTCTAATTCTGCCGACACTTCATTTTCTGACAATTCCCCGGTTTGCGGCCCAGGGGTGGCGCATCCCAATACCATTAATACTGCCAGCAACGAAATAATTATTAGTATATTGTTCATAGTATTTTCACCTTTTAAGATTAAGAAATAAAAAGAAAATAAAAAGCTTCCTTACTCTTCATCAGTAGTTGAATCATCTGCTTCACTCGCGTTAGGCTCTCGAGCTTCTTGTAATTCAACCAGTAGATTGCGCAGCGATGCTTTGGTCTCTTTGGCTTTTTCCCGGAAGGCTTCTTGTGCTTCTCGTGCCTGTTCCATCGCATCATCCGTATTGGCATCTTTTACATTTATCCATGCTGCCTGTGCTTCTGCCTGAGCTGCTTTGAGTTCAGCTATTTTTTCCTGATATTTTCCGAGCAACTCTTCCAAGCCAGTTACATCAGCTCCTTGCTGCTCCAGCTTGTCAATCTGTGCTGCTGCCCGATCTCCAAAACGGATGTAGATTTCGACCAAATTGTCCTGCTTATGGTTGGTGAGTTGTGTTATTACCCAACGCTGTTCTTTGCGTACTTTATGCCACAAATCTTTTAATTCTTTAATATGGGTGCGTAATTCTTCATTGGTGGTTGTATCAGGTAAGGCTTCGAGTGCTGCAACTTGTGCTTCAACCTGTTTTTCCAGTTCTGATAGCCTGCGTAATGCGTCTTGCTTTTCCTGTTCGCTCAGAACATTAGAATTCTCCACTCTTTCGATAAGTTTTTCGAGTGACTTCTCTATTAGTTCTGCTGTTTTTGCCAGATGATCTTTGACACCCTGCTTTAGATCTAATTTCTTCATGCGGCAGTCTTCAGTGTCATTAAGACACTGCGCGGCACGATGTCTTAGTTCCGACAATTGTTCTTTCTTTTCTAAGAATGCTTCTCGTGCTTCTGCATACCGCTCTTTTTTCTCCCGAAGTTGTTCCCGGAATGCTTCTGCTCTTTCTAATGCTGCATCTTTTTTCATCCGCAGCTGCCTGTCGCCATTTTGGCTGTCTTCATTTTCCTGAGCTAATGCGATCGGGGCGATGCTCATTACAAACAAAGCCAATACCGCAAATGCTGCTATTTTTTTCCATATGTTTGCCATTGTTTACCTCCTATCTATAAAGTAATTTTCTTTTAGGTTTATATTTTTCAACTTTCCATAAGGTATGAACTCTGCTGCATTCGTCCCCTATGGTAAAAAAAGCCATTTCTATCGGGATCCTGGTGATATTTCTGATTATCGGGTTATATTCACCTTTAATACTAAAATTACGAAGTGCAATTCCTGCGTTAGTGCCTGCGCTGCCTAAATCCATGTGTGCAGGATCATACGCTTTTTGGTACATTTCTTTCCAAGTCATGTAGGTTGCCATTGTGTTTCACCTAGCTTTCGACAGTTCAAGATCTTTATAAAGATGCTTTTAGAAATACTTTTAAAAAAGCTCGATTTTACCTATTTAGGCTTGAAGAGGCTTCATTTGTAGGTTAAAAGCTCTTTTAGCTTGTTAAAAGACCCAACTAGTGTGAGTTATTCCTGTTACATTATCGCAAGTTGACGGCTATAGACAAACTACTCCGCTAAGTTATGACCTACTCATTCACTTCCCGGTGGAATTCTTCTCATTAAAGCTCAAGCTGAATCTTTAGTGAGAACCGGTGGTATTCTTGATGGATCGCAATATGCAGTTCTGGTAAAGAAATTTGGGTCTGATCGAGATATTGCATCCTGCGTCTCTTCTAAAAGTGGTCCACCTGGTGGTGGTGCTGCTGCCTAACCACAGATACCTTTTTATCCTTCCTTCCTTTTTCTTCTCTTTATGAAAACGAGCACCATCATTATATCAATCTTATTCTTTCTCTCTTTTAGTCTTGTTTCCGCTGTCACCCTTCAAGGCACTATCTATAATACCAATCTTGAACCAGAGCCAGATGTCCTTATTGAAATCAATACTATCCCCGAACAAAGGCTATTAGCCAGAGAAGGAACGTATCTATTTGAAGTTTCCCCGGGTACATATACTTTAACTGCGCAAAAAGAAGATCTCATCGTAACAGAAGAGGTGTATATTGTAGCTGAGGGCACGTACGTATTTGATCTGTTTCTATTACCAGAATTTTCGGAAGAAGATGATTTATGGCAGCTCACGGAAGAAGAATTAGTGGAAGATGAATCCGGAGCATTTCTCTGGCAATATATTATAGCTGGTATCATTCTTTTAATTCTAGGACATCGTTTTTATATGGCCCGCAAAAGATATGGGTCGCTGTGGACCTTTCGAAAAAGAATGAAAGAAGAGGCGGCTAAAACTATTGAACAGCATAAGGAAGATTTGGCCAAAGAACCAAGCTACATTGAAAGAACATTGGAGATTATTCAAAAGCATGATGGGCGAATTACCCAAAAAGAATTGCGCAAGGAGATGCTCTATTTATCGGAAGCAAAGATTAGCTTGATCTTGACCGAATTGGAACATAAAGGGAAAATTGAAAAGATCAAGAAAGGAAGAGGAAATGTGGTGGTAATTACTAACAAATAGCAAAAGTTTTATAAATGAGGGCGGAATTTTGTTTAGGTGGCAATGCTGGAATTTTATGGTACGCGTATTGAGTATCATGGTGAAGAATTAGGGATTTACAAATCCAGAGATGAAACACCGGCCTCAGTAATGCTACCTGAATACGCCATTTGCGACGTGTTTGTTTTTGAAAATATAGCCAGAGAAGTCTCAAAAGAAAGATTTGTTGAGGAATTAAAAAAATTAAGAGAAATAGCAGTTAAGCAAGCTGGCGCAGATGTTTGTGCTGGTTCACCGGTCTTAAGACCTACAAATCTTGAAAATAAAAGACAAAGCCTAACAAATACAAGAGATTTTGTTGATAAAGTTTTAACTGCATTAGGTGGGAAATGAAGAGTGTAGGAATAAACTAATTCTCGCTTTCCCCGACTTTCCCCCAAATCTTTTTAAACATCCCTTAACTTCTCCCCTAAAATGCTTTATCCCAACTACAATTTCAAAGAACTCGAACTACAGATATTAAACTATTGGAAAAAAAAGAAAATTGTTGAAAAGAAGCGAAAAAAGAACAAAAATGGGCAAAAATTCTATTTCCTCGAAGGGCCGCCGTATACTTCCGGGCATATTCATTTAGGACATGCCTGGAACATGGCGCTCAAAGATATGCTGCTGCGATACAAGCGCATGCGGGGATTTAAGGTCTGGGATCGCATGGGGTATGATATGCACGGTCTGCCTACGGAACAGAAGGTCATGGCCAAGCTCAATCTGAAAGACAAACAGGATATTATAACCTTCGGACTTAAAAAATTCCAGAAAGAATGTAAAAATTTCTGCGTTGATATGATGAAAAAGATGAATGAAGACTTCATCCGCTTGGGGGCAACTTTGGATTTCTCAGACCCTTACCAGCCGATTACGAAGGAATTCATGCAGGCAGAATGGTGGCTCATTAAGCAAGCATTTAACAAAGGCCGCCTGTATCAAGGCTTGCGCACCATGCACTGGGACGCCGCCACCCAATCATCCGTCGCCAAACACGAATTAGAATACAAAACGATCACAGATACTTCCATTTATATGAAGTTTCCGCATAAGACTCGGGCCAATACTTATTTTTTGATATGGACCACCACGCCTTGGACCATACCGCTCAACTTAGCGATCATGGTGAATCCGGATTTAAAATATGTTGAAGTACAAGCAAATGCCCAAATCTGGATCCTGGCCAAAGACTTGGTTGAAAAAGTGATGGGAAAAGCAGGGATTGATAATTATAAAATCATCAAAGAATACGTTGGATCAGTGCTTGAAGGAGAGCCATACTTTCATCCTTTGCATATTGAGCACTATCTTCCAACAGCATTAGCGGAAAATAAAAAAGTGTTTACAGTATTATTATCTGCAGAACATGTCACTGCCTCGGATGGAACTGGGCTGGTTCACTGCGCTCCTGGCTGCGGGCCAGAGGATTATGAAGTTGGGCACTTTTATCATATCCCTCCATTTAACTGCGTGAATGAAGCCGGGTTATTCGATAATTTCGGACCATTTAGCGGATGGCGGGCAAAGCTTGACGATAAAAAATTTATTGAAGCCATTGATGCATCAGGTCATTTATTATTTAAAGAAGCGTATGTGCACGAATATCCTCACGGGGAGCGAAGCCATGCGCCGGTTATATTTCGAACTACTAAGCAATGGTTTTTCAAAGTGGAAGATTTGAAAGAGAAAATGCTGCGTGCGAATGAAGATATCTATTGGCATCCGCAAGGGGGGAAGAATGCATTCACTTCCTGGCTGGAAAATCTGCGGGATAATTCCATCACCAAGCAGCGATACTGGGGCACAGCAGTTCCAATCTGGCAGGCAGGAGAAAATGATTATATTGTTGTTGGAAGCTTACAGGAATTAGAAACTTTATCCGGAAAAAAAATCAAAGAGATGCATATTCCTGATATTGACAAAATCATCATCAAGAAACAGGGTAAAGTGTATACGCGCGTGCCCGATGTGCTCGATGTATGGATAGATGCAGGGACGGCATCATGGAATTGTCTGGATTATCCGGGCGATAAGCAGTTGTTTGAGAAATTATTTCCAGCAGATTTTATTCTGGAAGGAAAAGATCAGATTAGGGGATGGTTTAATTTGCTCATGGTGGCCTCTTTTTTGGCTTTTGACCAGCTTTCGTTTAAAAATGTGTACATGCACGGGTTTGTAACTGATGTGAGTGGAGTGAAGATGTCTAAATCACTGGGAAATATCATTTCACCCTATGAAGTCATCGATAAGCATGGCGCTGATGTCCTGCGGTATTACACCTGCCAGACCTGTGCCGGGGAAGATATTAATTTTAGCTGGGAAGAATGCGTGCAGAAACAGCGAAATCTTACCATCTTGTGGAACTTGCATAAATTGCTGATCACCTTAGCGAAAGAAAATAATCTCAATCCTTATAAAATGCCAAAACGTGCAACGCGTAAGCTTGGTCTGGAAGAACGCTATATAATTTCAAAATTACATACGACTGTCAAAGAAGTGACAGCATTGCTTGAAAGCTATAAACTGGATGAAGTTATCGCACCATTAGAACAGTTGTATTTGACGTTGAGTAGGACTTATATACAGATAGTGCGAGAGAAAAGTTCTGTCGGTGATGATAAAGAAAAAGAAAAAGTGATTTACACGCTAGGATATGTGCTGCTTGAAACACTCAAGATGGTGGCAATTATCGCCCCTTTTATCAGCGAGGCGATGTACCTTAATTTAAAAGAGGAATTCAAGCTGAAGGAGTGGAGCATAAGTCATTTTGAGTGGCCAATGTGTGATATGGCGAAGATTGATGCACAATTAGAAACACACTTGGAGGCGGCACAGGAAATGATTCAGGCGGCGCTCCATGCACGGGAAAAAGCCAAATTAGGCTTGCGATGGCCGGTGCAGGAAGTATTGGTGATAAGTGCAACTCCAGAAGTTGCCGAATTGATTGTCGGCTTAAAATCGATCCTGCTTTCTCAAATAAATGCCAAAGATATCCGCGTTGTTGATACTATTGCCGGGATTAGCATACAAGTGAAGCCGATACATTCTGTCCTTGGCCCTGCATTTGGGAACCTTACACCACAGATTATTGCACAAATTGGACTTATGGATGGGAAAATTATTGCAAATGCCTTGCAGCGGGATGGATTTGTGATGGTGCGCATGAATGACCAAGATGTAAAAGTTACCAAAGAGATGCTCACTGTCGAGCGGATCGTTCCTGCCCCTTTTATTGAATCTGTTTTTAATGCGGGAAGTGTTTATGTGAATACTGTCCGCAGCATCGATCTGGAAGCCGAAGGATATGCCCGGGAAGTCATGCGCAATGTGCAGCAGCTGCGCAAAGATTCCGGATTGCAGAAGTGGGATAAGATCGAATTAGTGCTCAGGACCAGTGCCACTATCAAGCCACTATTGGAAAAATGGAGTGCAGACCTCGCGCAGAAAGTAGGCGCTCAAAATATTGAAATTGTAACTCAAGAGCCGGCACAGACATTTGAGCATTCAAATGAATTTACAGTCAAGAATGAGAAGTTTGGAGCATGGATAAGGAAGGTCTAGGAAATCTTTATATAGCCTCTATTCTTTGTTTTCCAAATGGGCACTATTCCGGTCTATCGAACTCAAACTATTCGCTATAGCGGCTTATTTGATTTTGACGGCTTGTACGCAGCAGTCGTTGATTGGTGCAAGCTGCACGGATATATGTGGCATGAAAAAAGTTATAAGCATAAAGTTCCCTCTCCTAAAGGGGCAGAGCAGGAATTGGATTGGGAAATGACTAAAAATATTACCAGCTATTTAAGCCATACCATTAAAATTACCATTCATTCCTGGGACCAGACTGAAGTTGAGGTGGAGGTGGACGGGAAGAAAAAATCGCTCACCAATGCGCGTATTTATTTTATTCTGCTTGGCTCTGCGACACGAGACTGGCAGGGCATTTTTTCTGGAAGTAAATTTATTCAGAAATTAGCACAGTGGTACAACGATATTGTGTATAAGAAAGAGTTTGAATCTGTTTATTATGACCAGCTTCATTACCGGCAGCTGGATCTACATGCCATCATGAAAAAGTATTTCGACCTGCAGGCCAAGAAGTATGCGTACAAGGGGTATTTGGGGGAGAATTGATGAGATTGTGGATTAAAATGGGCAATGGTCTTATTTTTTTGGTTGTGCATCAATAAAGTGATAATCTATAAATTCTTTTTTTGTCGGCTCGTTTATTCCATTCCCGTCTAAATCTTCATAGGTCACTTTGTATGATGTTCTATATGAAACTACGGCACTGTCTCCTAGTTTAAATCGCGAATATATCTCCAAGTTGTTTATCTCAAAATCAATCTGACCATCAAATGTAATTTTATTTTCAGCTGGATGGGGAATCATGACAACTACTCTATAAAAAAAAACTGGCGAACGCCTGGCATCTTTATGGTACATTGAGGTGACTTTGGCATTTTCATACAAAAAATCTGATAATTCAGTTTTTGTTTCCCCTTTGGCTGAATGAGGACGAAAAGATGTACTTGATGTACTTGTATTATGTTGTGATAAATTATTGTGTTGTGATAAAAAAGCTACCAGCGCACTTAATCCAGTTACTAACGCAAATGTTTCTATTTTTTTCCTATATGCATTCATCTTTATTTTCTTTAATTAATTATTCTTCTTAAATATTTCTATGGCAAATCACAAATCATCAACCAAACACTTTTAAATGAAACCAGAATACTGGCCCCAGACATGAAAATCCTTACTATCCATGCTGACTTTATCGAATTTGAAGCGAAAAAGAAAGCTTTCAAAGGAGCAGAAGAAGGCATCAAAGAAGGCAAGCAGCG
>CAYOKQ010000011.1:0-5989 GCA_964404595.1 uncultured Methanosarcinales archaeon
ATTGTTTTCCTTTCCTCTCTATATGATGCGTACATTAATACAACCACGAGCCAGTACTTTAAGAATAGAGAGGGAGGCAGAAAGAATAATTAAAAGAGTTGGGCGTGTATCCGCTCATGCAACAGTTACCAGCGAGCCTTCTTTATCAGAAAATTTGATTCCTCAGAAATACTAGGCATACACGATTTTTCTCATCTTATATTCCACTTTAAACTGCTCGAAAATATGCTTTAAATCTTATTCCCTCTGTTTTGAAACCATGATGGTTCCTTTGCCCAATTCTATAATCTCTCTTCCCTCGATGATTCCCGGATACTCTTTGACAATTTTTTCTTTTCCTTTCCAGTACCAGCTCTTTCTACCGTGCAAGACTTTGGAAAACATCGTTGCTCTCACTGCTTTTTTCAATGAGAAATCATAAATGATGTATTGCTGCAACCCCACTTGCTGATAATCAAAGGTAAAAACACCAGTGGAATAGATTATTTTTCCTTCTTGGATCATTTTCCTAACTAAAGTTCTATCTTCATCAGTAATATCTAATCCTTGATATTCGGTTTGAATCTTTACGCCTTCTCTGAGGCCCACCGGGATAATGGTGGCATCCAATTTTTCTTTTAATTCTTCTGTAATTTTTTTTTTCTTTACGACAATGAATAAATCCAGGTCAGAATGACGCAGAGAAAAATCTCCCCTAGCCACCGAACCAAATAAAAACACTATTAAAATTTCATTTATATTTGGGAAAATTTCGTTGAGTTTCTGTAAAGTTATTTCAAATTTATTCATGGTTTGCGTAATAATCTAGCTAGTTTCTTTATATTTTCATACATCTTTCCGTTCTGTCCTCGGTAGGTTACTTTATTGGCGAGAATAGCTTCTATGGCGTTAACTGTGGAGTAAAAATAATTTTGGGCAGCTACTATCCGCAGAGCTGTACGCTTATTTTGATCATTTTCTTGTTCATATTCTTGATTCTTTGCTTCTGCTACCTTTAAGTATTCTTCTGCGGCAAAAAGATGAATCTTTTCTTCCATACATTAAGATGAACAGGCAAGTATATTTAAGCTTTTCTGTTCAGATTGATGCACAAAATATCCAAAAGCTTAAATAAATCTATTCATTCATCTGTATAATGGTCGAGCGATATAAAACATATCAATTTAGGATATCTGATGAACGAAGAGCCGGGGATGACTTAAAATTTGCTACTGCCGACAGGATGATGGGATTTTTAGAAGAAATTTGCCAGGGCGGAGTGCAATTGAAAAGAGAAATCAATGATCTGCCTTTAGTCGGCGGAGTGGAAGCATTGTATTTAATAGGAAATGCCGTGGTGAGAAATAAGACCAGTGGCGTTGCTCCCTACTGTGAAACGGAGATTATCTGCCAAGGAAAACCAACCAATGATATCGTTCAAAAATACAGCGATTTTTATCGTTCAGATCCTTTTTTGATACATTTCTAATATAATTAGAATTCTTGTAACTTTCACGCCCTCCCCTTGCTTTCTCCTTTCACAATCCCTGCGCCAATCAGATGGGCGGCGCGGATGGGCTCGGGAATATTGCTGTGGGTGGAAGAGAGTTTGATGATTTCCTGCGCCTGCTCCAAGGAAATCCCGGCAGCCTGAATATGTATTTCACCGTTCTTGAGCACAATCTTCTGCGGCTTTCCCGCCTTCTCCATCAATTGGTATTTCTTCTCCATGCTTAATTTCTTCAAAGTTTTCTCCAATTCCTCAAAATCAGGCATCTTGCGCACCACCACGATGACCGGAATGCCCGTATGTTTCCAAAGACTTTCAATGTTAATGACGTTAAATCCACCCACAGCAATGCCATTTACAAGTATCACTTGTGTCTGAGATTTGAATTTGCTCTTGTTTATCATCTCGATAAGATTGTAAGTAGCATCTTCCCCATCAACGTGAACATAGGTGCTTAGCACACCATCGAGGGATTGACCTCCTCGAAAGAAAGTAGCTATGACCAGCACTTGTTCATCCCCTTTTTCGAAAGGAGCATCATCAATACCAATTAAGCGAATTTGTTTCTTGAACATACATTAAAGAAAAGAAAGAAGAATAAAAAGGTTATCCTAATTTACAATTACTAAACCGTGCAATTCCCGCTCTTGATTATCTTCCTGATCTTCTTCTACAACTTGAGCGATATATCGTACCGTTCCGGTTTCGGTGTAGATATGTTCAAACGTTCCACCAACTGGCAGTCGTTCTTCAAATTGTCCGAGCATTAACGTATATCGAACAGTATCTTTATTGACCCATTCAACAGTATCACCAGCATTAATTTCGATGTTCACGGGCATGAGGTTGCCATTCTCAATAGCTACTTGATACACTTGTGCAGTTCTTTCTACAGGTGCAGTGCTAGTTTCCACTTCCAAAACCGGAGATGCCGATTTGACCGGCTCATTGGGCACGCTGCAACTGGCCACAAATAAAGCACTTAATAATAGGCCTATTAATAATCCTACTTTCATGGTAATTTCCCCCTCTATCCCTCTAGAAAAATTAACTTTCTCCATTCAGAACGATAGCTCTTTATAAACATTATGACTGCAACCCCGACCATCGCCACACTAAACCATTGCCCTAAACTCAGCCCCTTATAGAGAAGATCCTCCCGGAAGAAATCCATCAAAAACCTTCCTATTCCTTCCCAAAAAACAAAATTCCAAAAAATAAAACCTGGCTTGAATTCTTTCCACACCGAAATAAACCATAACCAGCCAAACACTGCAAAGCGTTGAATTGCTGAGTAAATCATGTTGGGGTGCCGGCATTCTGGCCCAAACTCAGGAAAGACAACGCACCATCTTCCATTCCAGGCTCTGCCCACCAGTTCTCCATTGATGAAGTTGGCTATCCTTCCTAATGCCAAGGCAAATATCGCTGGAACTGCCACTATATCTGCAATTTTCCAGAAATCAATTTCTTTCTTCTTGCAATAGTACCAGCAAGCTCCAACTACTCCTATCAAACCCCCATGGAAGCTCATCCCTCCCTGCCAAATAAACAGCAAATTCCATGGTTTGAATAAATAGATCTGCGGATTCCAGAATACCATAAAAAGACGTGCACCAACGATGACCCCTAACATAAGATAGAATAATAAATCCCATATCTCGTCGCGGTTTAACTTTATTTTTCCTTGCTTTTGAGCCTGATTTAACCACCACATAGCCAGAAGAAAGCCAAACACGTACACGAGGCCGTACCATCTAATTTCCAGAGGTCCAAGATCAAGAAGTGTCGGATTAAGATCGTGAGTCCACATTTTTACCAGGTTAAGTGGTAAGTCAACATAAAGCTTACGGTCTTTTTTAACCCTATGCGCCCAAAAGATTTTTAAATAAACTTATTATATATCTAAATAAGTATATGGTATATTTTGTAGACAAGATTCAGGCACAAGGAAAGCGTCAGCGTAAGATACCGCTCCCTAAAAAATTCTGGAATGAATTTCCTTCCAACTCATATGTCAAAATTGAACTCCTTCATGATCCAGCTTTATTTTTCGTTGAACGGGTGCAGGCGCAAGGAAAACTTCAGCGGCGAATTCCTGTACCCCTGAAATTTTGGAGTGAATTTCGGGTGGGAACATTAGTCAAAATCGAACTTATGAGGATAGCCTAAATGCAATCAAAACAGAATCAATCCAGAACTTCCCTGTTACAAGGTTTCCTGATTCTTCTAATTGCCGGGCTCGCAGTGGTGTCGCTTTATGCTCATTTTATTTTGCCAACGGAACTTACTGGCGCGGCTGTGGGGATTCTGGTTGACGCCAATAGCACTAACTGTGGGACGGTAAATGGTGACCTAACTCTAAGTCGGCATATAATCATAAACGAGACTTGTTTGATAGTAAATCGGAGTAATATTATAATTGATGGTGCCGGATATTCTCTTACCTATAATGGCAGCACCAGCGCTTCAGCCATTACCATCATAAATTTCAATAATGTTACGGTGCGCAATTTTCTTATTTACAATTTTTCTTCCGGGGTAAATGGCTTGAATGCAAGTAATCTTTCCGTTTGGAATAACACTATTACTGGCTCGAATCACACTGTCTCAAGTGCTCACGCCATAGCTCTCAATAATGTTACCTATTCAAATATCAGCGGAAACAGGTTAGTCTCTACCTGGACTGGTTCGGCTGGAATCAGGCTTGACCTTGGCCATAATAATTCATTAGTTGGCAATAATATAGCTGCTACGGTAAATGGGAGTTATGGGATCAACATTGATACCAGTAATGATAATTTTATAGTAGAAAATACGATTACGGTGCAAGGGGGGGACGATACTCTGGCCTTGTTTCTTAATATTATTGATAGAACAACAGTCAGATCAAATATTATTCATGCGCAGATGATCGATGCAGCCGGGGTGTCGGTGGTGGGAAACAACAATTTTATTGAATCAAATAATATCACCAGTATAGGCGGGGCTGCCATCATTATTTTTCCGCCAAGCAGCAATAATATTTTTGTTAACAATAATGTTTCCGCCGGAATTGGATTGGATATTTTTGATGCTTCTTTACCAACTACATTAAATACGGCTTTGTATAATAATAGTTTTGGCCAGATCAACTGGACTTTAGGAAATATCACTACCAATTCTTCCCTGCTTGTCGGCACTACTATCTTCCTAGAAAACAACCTCGTAGGGTTAATTGACTCAGCTGAAACTTTACTGCTCAATGGAACCGCCCAAATACAAATTAAAAATTTGAGTTATCTTTCTACTCCGCAATTACTGCGCAATGGCGTGCGCTGTGATCAAAGCATTATTTGTAATATTACCTATGATCCATCATCAAACACCTTATTTGCCAATGTAAGTTCTTTTAGCAATTATACTACTAATGAAGCTGCTCCAGCGAGGGTCATTATTATTAATCCTGCTAATGGTAGCAATTTTAGTACTGTGTCTATTGCTTTTAATGCCACCGTTTTAGATGATAATTCATCGGTGCAGTCTGTTCTTTTTAGTTTCACCAATGCCACCGGCATTCCTTTTAATGCCACGGCTGCCAATGTCAGTGGCAATTGGAATATTTTGATCGATGGGGCAGTTTTTTTTGAAGGGCTTCATATGATGACTGTGCTGGCCAATGATAGCGCTGGTAATTATAATCGAACCGAGTCAGTACAATTTACTATAGATCGAACACCCCCCAATATCTCGGCTTTTTTCACCAATACTTCGAGTAATAATAACAGCAATTTTACCCGTGGAGGCACACTGCAAATCAACGCCACTTTAAATGATAGTACCACTATCGTCGAGACGGTTAAGTTTGGTATAGCAAATCCTTCTAATAATTCAGAGTTTAATGTTACTGCCGTAAAAGCTGGATTTCAGTGGCAGGTTAACCTTGGTCTAACTACGCTCAGTGATGCCGTCTACTTGGTTCGAATTTATGGAAATGATACGCTCAATAATCTTAACAATAGTGTTTCAAACCTTACCTTCCGGATAGACTCCACACCTCCTAATATCACCGCGTTTGGCATGAATGTAAGCAATGGGGCCACGGTAAGTGGCGGTGCGATACAATTTAATGCTACTATCAATGATTCCATCACTTCAGTTCAAAGCGTGCTATTTGGGTTTACGAATAATGCCAATTCTTCGGAATTTAATGTCACGGCCCTGCGAAATGAGACGGGGGGAGTATACCAAACTACTGTTCAGCTAGCTACTATGGGGGATGGGTCATATCAAGTGAGGATATATGCAAATGATACTCTGAGCAATGTCAACAATAGTGTGAGTAATCTTACATTTACACTTTCTACTGCTGTTGCAGGGGGTCCAGGCAGTGGTGGCGGCGGAGGTACAAGTGGTGGTGGCGGCGGTACAGCTCGACCGGAGGTGATAGAATGTACTTCAAATACACAATGCAAGAAAGACTGGTTCTGTGTACATCAGCGATGTGTTCAGTTATTTGAT
>CAYOKQ010000011.1:5999-13314 GCA_964404595.1 uncultured Methanosarcinales archaeon
TATTTGATCTCAAAATTTTAAATGTGGATTCTCCTCTTGCCCCCGGAGAATTGTTGGATTTTGTGTACTTAATGAAGAATATGGCCAATGAGTCTGGAGACGTAACGCTTCGTTTCTTGGTTACGGACTGGAGCGGGCGGGAAGTAGCCACCGGGGCGGATGTCATATTTATCGAATCAGGAGAACAAAAAATAGAAATGGCTAATTTATTCCTACCTTCCTCTCTAGCCGAAGATGTTTATCAGTTTTCCATCACCTTGGTATTCGGCAAATATGTAATCCAAAGCTCCAGAACTATTGAAGTCAGACCGAGTGTTCCTTTGATTATCACCATCGTTCCTTTGGATCTGCCTAGGATTGTCGAGAATTCTCCCTGGCAGCAACAGGCAATTATTAGTACCAATAAAGATGAACCGCTTTCTATAACCATCGAAAGAAAAATAATACAAGATCAGGAGGTGGTGTGGTTCAAACAGGATGACCGCCTTGTCGAAAGGGCGCTTCGTTTCAATGATTCTATAAATGGGCTTCCTGCAGGTAAATATATGCTTGAGATGATTGCTCACCAGGGAAATATTTCTTCTATTACCAGACAAACTTTTACTATTACGGGTGCTTCCCAACCTGTTTTTGGGCACGCTGTCGGTGCTATCGAAGCCATCAAAAAATACAAAAAATATGCCCTCATCATATTAACGTTGGCTCTTATTTTAATTGTTCTGGGAATTACCTGCACGCGGATAAAAGAAAAGCCATCGGGAGATCGAGAATTATTATACCAATGGGTCCAAAAAATGCATCAAATGGATTTCAGCAATGCCCAAATAGCTTCGCAGCTTAAGCTGTCGGCCTGGACTTGCGCAGATTTAGATATAATTTTAGAGAGGATGGATATCGGAGGGAAAATCGTGGTGCGGCATGAGCTTTCGTCGGAAGAACTCAATACGCTGCGACATTATATACAAAACCGGCAAGAGCAACACGCCCGAGCCGAAACAGTTATCCAGGGGCTTATTGGAGCAGGGTGGGATGCAAACCTCATTTCTCAATATGTAATGAACCATTATCGCTAAAGACCGATTCAAGCTAGTATAAAAAATCTTTAGATGCATTCAGATAAAACTATCTTATCGATTACCGCAAACTTTATATATCCACTATCTATCCAAGAACTATTATACTCAAGAGAGGGTGTATCACTATGGATGAGAAAGACAAAAATTATTCTAAGGAACTTTTAGGAAAAACAATAGTCTCCAAATCAGGCAAGAAATTTGGTGAAGTGGGCGATTTAATCTTTGAGATTGGTTCAGGCGAATTAATTCACTTGTTGCTTAAAAATCCCACTTCCTACACTGAGCGGATGGAATTAGAGAAAACCAAGGAAGGCCAGATTTTAATACCTTTTTCTGCAGTTATTGCCAATGGCGACTTCATTGTAGTGGCAGAAGAAGATATTATTTAGGGATTTTTTACTTTTTAAAACTTTTTTTGTTAAATCATTCTTTCTTGTTGTAAGAACTGCTTCCAGCGAATCTCTGGAGGTAAACGCTCAATTTTCTGTACTAACTGAACCAGCCATTTCCCCACCTTCTCCAATTCATTAATTAATAATTTTAAGGACGCTTTTTCTTCTTTCGAAGTGAATTTTTTTTCTTGCAGGATTATCCTTATTTTTTCTTTATACTGGTGAGCTTCTCTCGTCAAAGCTTCTAATTTATGTTTCATCTCTTTGGCCGAGATCTCCTCTTCATTAGATCGAGGCTCAAAAATTACTCCATACACTTCTTCGGAAAGGACTTCTATTTCTCTCCACAGCGTTTTTCCATGAGGAACAGACATTTTCTTAAATTTTTCTGCCATAGCCCAGAAAATCTGGTTCCAATTTTTATACCCTTTTCTTGCGGCCAGGGCAATCAGCCGATCTTGTTCCTGAAATGACAAAAATCCGGAGTGCCTGATGAACTTTTCAATATATAGTAAATCATTACTTTCATACCATCCATGATCACCGCCAACGGTTACTTTATATCCTTTTTTGCAGATTCTTTTTTTAACTGCTTCGTGAATTTTTTCACCTTGAGGATAGGGGATTGGGGTTGCTTCCCCGGCCAGAGCCTGCCAATCTTTCGGATTGACATAATATTCGGCTTCCGGCATTAAAATCTCCGCAGAAGCAGGCAATTTTAATTCTCCGATGATCCAAGTGTCTACTGGATTTAAACAGACAATCCGGCTTATAATATCTTTGACGGGAATTAAAATTGCATATTTCCCATTCCAGGTTACCCACTGGCCATGAGCTGCCACTCCTTCCACCGGGTAATTTAAAGTGAAATGGATAGTTATTCGAGGATATTTCAATTGTAAATCTTCAATGATTTTTTTAGGATTTTTTTTTTGAAATAAATCTAAAAGAAAATGCCCGGTGGGTTTAAGTTTGCCTCCTTTTGGAAAATAGTTTGCCTGATGCACTGCAATTAAAGAGTTTGAATTGAGATTTTCTAGGGCATATTCAAGCATTTTCGCCTTTTGCTCTACTTCTATCTCCTCATTATAGAGAGCTTTCCGGCGTAACTCTTCTTCCTGGGCTTCTACTTCTGCTAAATCAAAAAGTTCTTTAACCTCTTTCCGGCTAACCACCATGGTAATGAAATGCCTAAGCTTAATTAAAGTTTTGTTTTTGGACCATTGAGTCAACCAGATTACAAATCAAGCGGATTCTTATACACAATCACATCATCTTGTGCGGGTCCTGTGCCGAGCATCACAAATTCTTTTCCCGTCAATTGCTGGATGCGATCAACATAGCGCTGGGCATTAGCGGTTAAAGTCTTTCCATCCAATTCCGTAAAATGTTTCCACGGCTTAAACTCTTCAAAAACAGGTTCAACCATTCCCAAAGTATCTCGTCGATGAAAGGAAACATCCCACTCACGATATGTTTTTCGTCCAATCTTATAACCGGTCACCATTTTCAGCGGCTCATTCATTGTATGCAATTCTTCTAATCGGTCGCCGCAGGTTCCCACCAAATAATCAGTGCTGGTGGCGTCAACGGCATATTTCACTGCCACCGCATCGAACCAGCCAATTTCCCGTGCTTTACCGGTCGTGCTGCCAAATTCTCCCCATTTCCTACGCACAATATCTTCTAAAAAAGAATCCATCCTGGACACAAAAGCTCTATCTCCCGTTCCCACGCTGCTGCAATATAATTTGACAACGCTAATGATCGTGTCCGTTCCATTGGGCACATTGGCAATATTCGAGGACGTCACCCCAGGATATTGTCCGGCATTCACATCCAATAAAAATCCCTGTGCCCCTTCGCAAATCCAATACTCTTTCCCATGTGCTGTTTGTGCAACATGCTGCTGCACCATAAATTGCTGCAAGAATTCCCGCTCTTGGGCATAACTCTCGGTAAAATTCCAAGCCGTACCTTGTTTCTTGGGCATACCTTGGGGAAAACGTTTTTCCAGACATTCTAACATTACATATTTATCCAAAAATTCTACAAACCGAATACCCACTCGTCCATATTTGTCAATAGCGGCGTGTTTAATGCCATTTCCCGTGCTGGTATGGGCGGCTTGTTTGAATGCTTTTTGATCTTTTTGAACGTGATAATCTAATATGACCTGTGCCGTTGCCGCGATGCCTAAATTCCATCTGTGCACGGGGATGCCTCTGTCTTGTAAATCTTTAATTTCTGCCATTAATTTTCGTGGATTGATATACATCCCTTCGCCCAGATGATTGTATACCTGAGGAATGGTAATACCACAGGGAATTTGATGAAGTTTTAAAGTTTCATTTCCCAGAATTAAAGTATGTCCGGCATTGGGGCCGCCTTCATATCGCTCCACTGCCACTTTCTCATATTTCAGGTCAGGAGAGACTCGTTGGGCAGCGAGTGAACCTGTTTTTTGGGTAATTTTTCCTTTGCCTTCATCTCCGGTTTGTCCGCCCACAAAGCAAATACGTTTAGTCATGTCATTAATGAATCTTGATGCCCTTTTTAACCATTTGTACTCTTGAATAAATATATTCAATACGCTTGAGTCTTTGACACCTTCTTAATTCCGGTGTGCTTTGGCCAATTCCAGCAGATCATCCGAGAAAGGTTCTTGATAGGTGGCTTTTCTCTTGGGCACAAATTCTTCGTCGATCCTTTTCACGTATTCTTTAACCCTGCTCATCACCGACTTGAGAATGAACTGCTCCACTTTCTCTTCGAAGAGTTCAGAGACATTACTAAATTCGGTAATACGATACAAATTAGCATTTGATTCGATTAAGTGCAGATCTTTAATTCGTTTGAGCTGCCTTCGGACATTAGAAGACGCGATGCCCAGCAAAGGTAATTTCATCCGTTTCCGTTCTTCGATAACCTGATTTTTAATTTCTTCTGAATGCAGTTCATTGCGGTACTGTTTTGCTTTGAGTAAAACATGCAGCACGTCAACAACCACGTCGCGCGAATCTCCTGGCTGCAATAAACCAACGGACAAACAAAATTTGCGTACCAACTCCCTCTCAGACGTAGTGGGCTTTTCATATCGACGCAATGTGATTTCCGCCAGTGGCGTATCCCTGCTTATTTTTCCCATGAGTATCCCTCTTTATTGTTTATTTTTATTTATGTAAATACCACAATACTATCTTATCTCCGGTTACGGCATCCACTCTCGCAAAATATCGCCGCTCCAGCTGGACGATATCACCTGCCTTCAAAGAGGCCATCGCATCTTCTCCGATGCCCATGGCGATGACATTATGTTCCAGCACCACTTCTACTCCAATATTTCCCAGCTGGGGCAGCCAATGGATGATGGTGCCTTTGTGCGCGCTGTTCTTATACTCCTCGTATGTTCCGGGCACATAGGCAAATTTGTTATTTTTAAATTCAAAATTGCAATAATCCATTACACGATGTACATATCCTTCCCCCAATCTTCTAAAATCACTCTCGGCGATATATACTTCTTTAGTTGCTTGTAATATCCTTTGTCCTCGCTGCGGGAAATCAGGGTGTTTGGCTAATTCTACTTTCTGTGCCGGTGCTCCTTGAATAACAATGCCCACAGGATTATCCACAAAGAAATATCGATTGACTTCTTTATCGATAATCATCTTATTAAACGCATCAATATTTTTCCAGAATTCTTCTCTGCTTACGGTTTTATCATTAAGACTCAGACCAATTTCTATTGCGTAACGGCGAAATGATCCGGGCTGGTATCCTCTTCTGCGCAGCGCCGGCAAAAATGGCAGACGAATATCCTCCCACCCGCGATATTCTCCCTGCTCAATAGCTTTTCTGGTTTCCGAAGTGCTGAGAATAAAACCATCAAAATTAATCCTGCCCCAATGCCGGTATTCAGGATACTTCCAGCCAAAACAATCCATGATCAAGCGTTCTTTCTGGGCATTATCCGCGTGGTCTTTTCCGTTTAACACATGGGTAATGCCTAATTCATGGTCATCGATGGCGACAGCAAAGACCATTAATGGCCACACTCTATGTTCTTTCCCGGTTTTAGGATGGACGTGCTCTACGATACGCATGATGCCAAAATCACGCATGGCAGGATTTTTATGGGCAATATCGGTCTTTAACCGTAACACTACTTCACCTTCTGCATAGCCGCCGCTAAACATTTTCTCGTATCGCAATTGGTTTTCTGTAATGCTCAATGTTCTGCATAAACAGGCAATGCCCTTATTTTTCTGTTCTCTCCATTCTTCTGATGGACACGTACAAGCATACACTTTTCCCAGTTGGACTAATTTTTCCGCATGGTCATAATATATTCCCAGCCGTGACGATTGAACAACTATTTCTGAAATGCCATTGTCAGTGAGCCACTGTGCATCTCGCTCAATTAATTCATATGCAGGGGGATAAATATTTTCAGGATTGGTGTCTTCTATTCTTAAAATCAGTTTGCCATTATACATTTTGGCATATTCATAATTTAATGAAACGCCATAGGCATGCCCGATATGCAGTGGACCGCTGGGAGAAGGGGCGATTCTCACTACCACTTTTCCTTTCTCTGCGTTAGGGAGTGGTTTTAATGGCCCTTCGACAATGGGCCCTTCTTCTTCCTGGAGTAATTCTGGTGCGAGCTGCTGCAAGCGTTGTTGTTGCTCTGCAAGAGAAATTGTCTCTATTTCTTGGGCAATAGTATTTATCTCTTTCATCAATGCCGGTACGTCTTTCTTGAGTTCCGGGTTTTCCTTGAGGATGAGGCCTAGAACTGCTTTGGGATTGGCTTTTCCTTGGAATTCGAGTGCATTTTTGAGAATATATTTGAGGACGAGATTATTGTGAGAGCTTACATCCTCTCCGCCTTTCTTTGATCCTTTCATTAAAGATTAGAAATGAGGGATAGTTCTTAAATGTTTTTGTCAGCAGGTTTTTAATATTATTCCAATATTAACTATATTTGAGTAGTAAACTTTATAAATCACCTGAGTTGAAGGATAAATATGAGCGAACAACGAAAGCGGCGGCTGGAAGCATTGATTAAGAGCAAAGTCTCATTGGAAATTATTTGTGAACGGATGGGATATAAGAATTCTCGGGGGTTGCGCTAAGATGGAAAGCAAAATGAAATTACACTTCCTTGCTCGATAGAGGAGCAATTGGCTACCTTTTCTCGAAATTCCAGATATGATAGTGATCTTGCGTTAGGGCTACCGATGATGGAAATTGCCCAGCGCCAAGGCTGTACCAGACAAAATATCTATTTCTATATTCAGAAAACTAAACAGCAAGAATTTTATCGTGCGCAGCGGGAAAGGGTCAAACAAAGCGTTGGCAACAAGGGTTGGAGTAATGGTGTAAAGGCTCCAATTTTTTTCCAGCAATTCCTGATTGATGTATTGCACTCTTTCATTACCGTGAAATGCACAGAAAAAGGATTTGCGTATGAAAAAGCTTGGCATGCATATACCACCAAAAATCTGTCTCGGAATTTTTCCGAATTACTGGCGCTTTTTGAAGGCTATGAATATGCACTAAATAAAGGGGTTAAACTCTCTTTAAAAGAATTTGGTGAATGTTTAGAATTACCTTTCCCATCCCTCAGTAGAATTTTTAAAAGAGAGGAAATTGAACCAATGTATGGAACTAATCCTCTTCCTTAGAGAAAAATAAGCAGATACAAAAAACAACGAATACTTGCTTGTTTTGATCTTCCTTTGTCAATAGAAGACTTGGCATATTTTTCCGGAATAAAGCCTGGTTCAATAAATAGTTATTTTGCTCGTCCAAAAACCAAACGGATTAAATCTTGGCGCG
>CAYOKQ010000011.1:13324-36968 GCA_964404595.1 uncultured Methanosarcinales archaeon
GACAGAAGAAAATGGGAAAGGCATCTTACCTACCGTCTGGCCAGCCAAATCTTTGAAGCGAAGGACGCATCATTTTCACTTGATGAAATGTGTGAATATGCTGCCACGAAACCAAATATTGTGGAGTTTGCATTGGAACATCGAACGGAGATTGAAAAACCTATCATCACCGGGCTGCAAAGATTATATCCCCAAAAAGATATTAAAGCGCCCTATCTGATTACCTATGGCGTGGCGAAGTTTCTTTAAATGAACGTAAAATTATATAAACCATAAAAGATAACTTACGGACATGTGGATCACCAAACTGAAATTACAACATAAAGACTGCCCGATAGTCACTCGCTGCAAAAAATTTCATCTCATCGTTTTCTCCTACCCAAGCACGTGGTACGAGAAAAAAGATCATAAGTTTGCGACCACTACCTGCTATTTCCAAAGCCAGGACGAAGCTAAAAAGAAAAAATTTCTTGCCGAATTGAAGGTAGATACACGTATAACGCAGCTGGAAGTCGCAGGAAATACCTTTACGTATGAAATAAATCTGGGAAAGAAAGGCGAACACGTGATGCTCTACCGCCCGCAGCAGATATTCTTTGTCAAGCCCACCATCAATCACTTTGATGGACATGAATACTGGGAAGTGGCGTCGTGGAAACGGGAAGAATTGGAAAAGTTCATTCAGCGGCTCAAAGAGCATATGGACGTGGCGATAATTTTGAAGATGGAACACTCTTCTCTCACTGATGTTTATTTCCCCAATGTCATGCCCAAAGTATCTATCAGCCAGAAAAAAGCATTGGAATTAGCCTATCAGCACGGATATTATTCTTATCCGCGAAAAATAAAGTTGGAGCAGCTAGCAAAGTTAGCCAAGGTCGGACTTTCCACCTTTCAAGAGCATTTGCGCAAAGCGGAGCTGCGATTATTGCCGGTGATCATCGAGCAGCAGTTGAAGTAAAGCTAAGTCAAAATTCTACTTTTTCTGGATAATCTGCGTAACCGAAGAAGTTCGGGTAAAAGAAGATATAAGGGTACAATTTCTTAGTGGTAAAATGATTAAAAAGTGAATGAAAAATGGACACGCCACAACACCAATTACTAAATGGAATTAATCACCTGCTGGAGATTGCTCAAAATAGAGATTTAGGATTGGTAACACGAATATATCTCGCTGATGACATTGCTATTCTATTAGGTGAAGTAGAGCAAAAAGTAGCACACAAGTTTGAATCGTTTTGTACGAATCAAAAGATACCCGAAGTGATATATAAACAGGACCAAATTAAACCTTTATCTGCCATCGTAGAATCGGAGGCACTCGCCCAGACGTATATGCACTTATTAACGCTTCAATCACAATTACGACGGGATGCAGCAAAGATAATCTTTGACAGCCCAACTGATGATCATAGAGTATCATCTGAGCGAGAGATATTTCTTGAAAACAGGAAGGAGAAAATCTTTGCCTTCTACAAACGGGCAAAAGAGCTTAGTCAAAATTTGCGCTTGCCATTGGAACTTGCTGTCGATATCTACGCATCGGCGGGGGAAAGTAATGTGCGCGTTGCCTTATCAGAATATGAATCTGCACGTCTGCCCAATGCCAGGCACTATTTCGAAGAAGCGGCAGATTCATTTCTGAAAGTCGCAGAAGTTGATATAAATAGTATCTGGTATGGAAAAGCTGGAGTGTGTTTATTGCGAGCACAGAAGTATGAAGAAGCTATTTCTAGTTTAAATACAGCTGAGGAGCTTTGTGTACACGAAGCAGAGAGTCCCCAAAAAGTATTTTTAGAGGGAATAAATAACCTCTATCGTGCAGAAGCCTATTTCAAATTAGGAAGATATCAGGAAGCTCTTGACGATGCGGTTCTCTGCATTAAGGCGAAGCCAGATTTTGAGGATGGATATATCGTACAAGGAGATGCCTTGCGAAAATTAGGAAGAACTGAAGAAGCAGTACAGAGTTATGAACAAGCGTTAGCGATCACCAACAAACAGGCATGTAATGAACGTGATTTTTCTGAATATTGCTTAGCTATTCGTGCCGAGCGTGGCCTGCAAAAATTAGGAAAAAGCACCTCTACCAAATTTGAAGAGGAAGCGATAGAAGAAGGATTTAAGAAAATTAAAGAAATAATGAATGAATATGATTAAAATGAATCACACCATCGCCTACGACGATTTCCTGAACGTAGATCTGCGAGTTGGCACTATCATCGCCGTCGACGATTTCCCGCAAGCCAGAAAGCCGGCCTACAAACTTAAAATTGATCTTGGATAAAAAAGTAAAAAATGGAATGCGGCTGTATTAATCCCATTAAAAACTCTCATACTCAGTGCTGTAAATCCCTTTCTGTTATCGAACGGGCTTCTTCAATAAGTCTTCTTTTTTCCCATCGTAGGTCGGAAGAAATAGGTAATTTTTCCAATTCATCAGCTATTTTCCAGGCGGTTCTGAATTCTTCTTTTCGTTTTATTCCTTCGCAAGCGGTAGAAACATTTTCAGGATACCAAGTTGAATCATACAGCTCGCTTCCACCCACCCCAATTATAAAAGGATCACCACATTCAACGGATACAAAGCGTACATCAATGGGATAAGGCGGCGCACCATTGAGGATTTCAAACCAGGAATTTCGTTCATGACCTCGAATTGCCTGAAAGTACACACTATTATTACTCCTGTAAATGCCGCTGATACCTTCGGTGATAGAAATAGTATAGAAATGTATGCCGGGCGTGGTTGACGTATCATTTGTGATAATGTTACTTTTAGTGGTGCATCCAAACAGTATAAGAAATAAAATAAAGATACAAAATGGCTTAGCAAAAAATATTTGAATTTTCAAAACTTCCCCCTTTCCACCAATCTTTTCATCCGTCTCACAAACTCATCCGCTTCCTGATAATAATGCTCGTACTCCTGCCCTTTTATTTCCCGAATTTCCCGATGGGTGATCATCTTGCTTAATTTGTAGAACTTACGCATAATTTCTACATAACGAGGTTCTAATTGTTTATGTGTCACAAATACCTTTTCAAGCATGTCTGCCACGTGTTCTGGAGTTGGCGGCACCTCATTTTTCCGCATTAATGCGGCATGAGCAGAATCGATAACAGCCCAATACAAATCTAAAGTTGCCTGCAATACATGCCAGCGTGAATTAAGAAGTGTGCGCGGTGCTCGTCCAAAATAGCGCCAGACACTTTCTTCGCTGGGCCTTATTCTTCCCATTTTTAATAATCGCTGCAATGGTTCAAAAAATCCGGTATCAATAAGTGCAATTCCATCCCGAAGAATATTAACGACAACTGGATCGCCCGCTTTGCCATATTCCCAAAAAGAAGTATACGTCATCGAGGTAATATGTAATTTTGGAGACACTTCACCAATGAGACGTTCAACTATGATGCGATACGCTTCCACCAATGGATCATTAATATGAAAAGAAGTGTCATCACTAATTATCAATACATCAATATCGCTCTCCGCGGTGCTTTCTCTGCGAACAGAACTGCCAAACATGATTGCAGCAGTCATGAAATCGCCCAGTTCATTTTTTAATTTTTGGGCAAATTGCTGTGCAATTTTAAGATCTTCAGTAGGATAGTGATGAACATTTTCATTTTCCTTTCGATATATTTTAAACTGCATAGTAGGGTAAGCCTCTGGCCGTTATTAAGCTTTTATAACCATTCTAAAGGACTAAAATGTCTGATGACTCCATTTATTTACCTTTTCCAAGGGCAGGTTGCAGCAATAAGGTCAAGGGTATATTTTCGGTCAATATTTAAAATCTACAACCCATCAATTCTTCTTCAGTTATTAACCTTGATTGGTCTGAAATCATGAACACTTAAAACTGCTTTTTTTTATAAATATTCTGATCTCTATTTTTTCATCTTCGCTATTTTGCCAATATCTTCCAGAATATCTGAGGCGATAAAAGTGTATCCTTTCTTTTTCTTAAGAAGCATATCTCCGACATAGCCGTTGATGTACGAGCCGGCAACTGCACTTTTAAACAAATCTTTAGATTTTGCCAGAAAGCCGGCGGTTAAGCCTGCGAGTACGTCCCCTGTTCCAGCTTTGGTCATGCCTTGGTTCCCGGTGCGGTTGAAAGCTATTTTATTGCGGGAAATGACTATATCCGTAGCCCCTTTGACCAGGAGTACATTATTATTTTGCAAAAAGTAACGTAAGTTACCTTGTAATATTTCTGCTTTCTCCTTGGCATTTGATTCATGCAGCTTTGGCAATAAAAATTCTTTGTAGCTGTTAATGAGCATGGTTTCTAATTCTTTCTCGTGGGGAGTGAGAATGGCATTATTAAATTCTTTAAATGAAAGGGCTTTTAATGCATCTGCATCGATGATCTTTGGTGTTTGTGATTTTTTGACGAAATACTGGCAGAATTTGTCTGCTCGTCTGGTAAGGCCGCAGCCGATGAGTACTGCATCATATTTATCTGCAAGTTTGACCATTTCTTTTGCATTTTTAATGCTAAATGCGGGGCCTTTGATTTTATATGTAATTAAATCCGGGCAATATCTATTAATGGCCCAGGCCACTTTTTCAGGAGCGGCAATAGTGACGCTATCACATCCTGCTCGCAAAGCGGCGAGTCCGGCTAAGATTACGGCTCCCACATATTCCTCAGAGCCGCCTATAATTAATAAATAGCCATTTTCTCCTTTATGTGAGGTTTTCTTGCGTTCCATCAATTTTTTAACTTGATTTATGTTCATAGTATCTAAAGAACCTCTTTTTCTTGCTTTATATAAGTTTGTTGTAATTCAGAGGTAGAGAATAGAAAATTTGCCGCTTATTTATAAATGGAGTGCAAAAAACTGTCATTTTTAGGTTATGTAAGGGGTGGAAAGGATTTTAAAGAAAAGAGGACAATACAAAACAGCTAAATTGTCCTTTTCGTTTTACAAACCAAAATTACTTATGCAGTTTTGCCCAGCCGCTCTCTTTTCTAACTCCCTTCATCAGATTTCTTCAGAGATTTTAAAAAGAAATCTTAGTTGAGGTGATTAAGATGGAATTAAATGAACATCTTTACGAATTTTATGGAATTTTGATGGGGGACGGTTGCATCTCTCGATATCGTAATGGCCAAGCAATGTGCCATGAATTAAGAATTGATGGGAATGCGGTTACAGATAAAGATTATTATTATAAACATGTTGTCCCTTTAATAACACAAATTACTAGCAGGGAACCAAAACCAAGATTCAGAACAGATTGCAAAGGAATTTATATTAAATTCCAGCACAAAGAGTTTGCTTTATTCCTCCAAAGTACCTTAGGATTTCCTGTTGGAAAGAAAGGGGAGATAACGATCAAGGATTTTGTCTTACAAGATTTTAATAGATTAAAGCATGTTCTGCGTGGTTTATTTGACACTGATGGATGTATTTACTTCACTAAAAACAATTCTGACAAAAGATACTATCCTATCTTAGAAATCACCAGCTACAGCTTTCCTTTAATTACACAACTTAAATCAGCATTAGAAAAAGCCGGCTTTACTGTTAAAATAAGCCATTATCAAGATTCCATAAAGCTTCACGGAAAGGAAAACTTATTTAAATGGATGGAACTCATAGGCACCAGCCATCTCGATAAGCGCTCCAAGTTTGACTTTTGGAGAAAATATGGCTATTGTCCTAAAATAGATGAATTAGGATACAAAGAGAGATTAGATGTATTGGGCCTGTAGCTCAGCCTGGTTAGACAGATCACGTCTGGACCAAAGCGCCGGTCTTATATGACCACTTCCGGTACAACGAAGAAAGCCGGAGGTCTGGGGTTCAAATCCCTGCAGGCCCATTTTTATTTTTGATTGTCCCGGTGGGGCCAGTTTATATATTTCTCAAAATTCCTTTTTCTTCCCTTCCTCTACAATTGTTAAATATCATTGAGGGCCATGTAACTTACTCTCCTTTTTTTCTAAATCGATTTGGCATGTTATGGGTAAAATAAAGCTGGAATAGATCTGGCCGGGACTTTCGAGACAAGTTTTACGAACGCAGGGCGTCTAACCAATTGGATTTCACAGCGCCAACTTTTTCTTTCGAACCCGGTTTCAGAAGACAATATTTCTCTTTACTTAAAAATATTTCTGTCTTTAAAGAATAAGTGCGGTAGCCGGGTTTCGAACCCGGATCAGAGCCTCTTTGCGTGGTGAGCTTTTTGCCCCCCCGTTTGAAACTGTTTAGAGTTTATGGCAAGGCCCTATCCTAGCCATTAGACTACTACCGCATTATGCCTTCAAGAAGGCCAATTATTAATAAATGTTATTGAAGTTTTAGAATAAAGAAAAAAAAAGAAAAAGAATTTATCGTCTTGCTAATTGGAACACTGATTTTAGCGCTACAATCATGGTTGCTGGGGTAAACAAGGTCAATACGCCCGTTAGCAAATTTGCTAACATCGGAGAAACTCCTTGCACCATTCCTGCTCCAAGATAGGACACTAAGACTAAAATTGCCCCACTGGTTAAGAATCCCGCAACTTCGTCATGGGTAACATTCAGTAATCCTACCACGATTCCCAGCAGAAATACCACCCATACGAGTGTACCACTGTATGCTCCACCTAATCCTAAGCCCAGAAGTACTGCTAATACCAAGCCAATCAAAAAAGACCAACTTCCTAACACTACGGATCGTCCAGTACTTTTTGCAGGCATAGCCGCTTTTGCTTTTGCCATATAACTATCACCTCTTAATTTAAGCTAGGAATCTCTCATGGTTTAAAAGGCTTTGCCTATGGGTGGGCTTATTTTCAGCCAAAAGGTTAATAAATTGCAGGGCTGGAGAGCAACCATCCCCCCTTAGTTTAGGCTCATCTTACTAAAGATGGGGAACAACGGTCTAGAACACTCGGCTGTAGATACTCTTTAGAATTGTCAAATGACTGATATGAAAAAGAGTCAGCTGTGACCGAGGGATCCCCGGAAGGCGATGCATCTTGACATTGTCTGGGAAATTCAAATCTGGGAGGGGGGACTTAAGGGAAGAGAGATATGTTTTGCTCTCTTCCTATTTTTTTTCTATGTTTTGGATTGCGAAATCCTATCAATTTCATCCATTTGAAAAAATTCTCGTGACCATTAATATCGATTTGATAGGTTGTATATGGGGAATTGTTCCTTAAGCGATTTCTGATATAAGGTCCAGCAACTTTAATCCCTACTTTGTTTAGAACAAATGTTGTTTCATAGATTATTCTTTTTGATTTCATATCAGCAGTTATTCTTGGCCAAGGCTTGGCTTTCTTACGTTTTCTGAAGATCAAGCTAAAGTCCGTGTCTGCTATTCCTCGCAAGAAGGATAAAGTTAAAGTCAAATCATTTTTAATTATATTAGGAATTGCGATATTTTCTGACTTATTACCAACTGGTATGCCCATTTGTTCAAACTGTTCTAAAATTGATTTGGAGCATAATCTTAATTCAATGAAACCTTTTCTTTTTTTCAGAATTGGCCTCTTTCCTAATTCTTTCTCCATTAATTCTTGAAGTTCCAGATAATATTCTAAGTCATCGCTTTCGTGACCATTATCACCTGCTGTGTTTTCTGCCTGCTCAAAACACAGAGTTAAGAAAAGAAGCATTTTTGGCAAACCTCATCAATATATTTTTAGGAAATCTTTCCGGCCTCCATGAGGGAAAATTTATGGATGAGCTTTGACTTCGCTTCTTTTTTGATCATTTTAGAGGTGAACTGCTTTATATAGTCTCGCCGAGGTTGTCGAGTGGGTGAGTGGCATACTGAAAGAAATTCTATAACATCACAATTTTTGAGTTATAAGCGGTAAAGCCACTGGACAAATTGGTTAGAAAAAGTGAGGAGTGGCTCGTAAGGGGGACTTACAAGGGAAGGGGACGTGTTCTTCCTCTTCTCTTGATTTTTTCACTAAAAGATTATTTTACGAACAATACTAATGAAGTTGCAGGCATTTTAGCTGGAAATGCGACCATCAAATAGTCTAATTGCCCTACCTGCACACGAGCAATATCCCCCGGCCTCATTTGTTCCAGTCGTTGATAACCTGCTTTATGTTTTGCAACATTCGGATCATCATATCCTGTCGTTGCTCTTCCAAGTTCATGTCCAAAAGAATGTCCTTGTTCTCTTGCATCTACAATGTCTCTTACTACTTGTTTTTCTTCAGGAGACCATTCTCCAATCACACCTACATCTGGAACAAATAATCCTCTTGCTAATATAGTATAATGAGGATATTCTGATGTTGCTTGATATAATCTTTGAACATCTACTCGTGCAGAATCTCTGCATTGTAATTCTTTATCTATTAATTCTTTTAATTGTGACATTTTAATATGAAGATACGCCTACTCTTTATAAACTTTTCAGTTAGTTGTAACTATTAAGTAACATCACCAATGTTCAAACTACCCGCGGCGGCAGACGGCCAAATTTTCTCCTCCATTTAATTACTCCAAAAAATACAAGTAATGATCAAGAATTAAAAAAATAAAATATCACAACCTCACCCTCCTCCTCCACACCAACCAGAACATCCACGCAACGCCGATAGCCATATCCAGAATAGCCATTTTCAACGTTTTTCTCAGTACTTCTGCTGAACTATTAAGAAAAGACGGCGCAGCGGGATCAAAATAATGAATGCCATGAAAAGAAAAATGCAGTAGGCTGGGCCAGAGTAGCGGAACTCCTTGCGACAAGATCATGTCCAGAAATAAATGGGTGCATATGCCGATGCTAAACAGAAATCCCAGCATTTTTGCTTCTGGATTTTTTCTGAAGGTAAAAATAAGATATACTATCAATGCACCCATAATCACAAACAATAAACTATGAGTAAAAGTTCGGTGTAATTCTGTGGCAATAGTCCAATCCAGCAAGAAATCGATGTCCGAAATTAAGCTTCCTAAGAGAAGTAAAAACCAAGCAGTATTTGGTAATTCTCTCTTCCGTATTTTTTCATATCCTTTCCCCAATAACCAGGCAAAGACCAGATGCGTAAAGGCAAACATAAAAATCCATCTCTATGAGAATGATTATAAACTTTGCTAGAACTTTATTCTCTATCATGTGTACACAATACGTATTAAAGCAGCTTCATTCACTTACTTGTAGAGGTATACACTATGCCACGCGGCAAAAATAAAAAAAGAAAAAGGCAGCAACGAAGCGGGATTTTATCCAGAAGTCCCCGAAAGAGATCGAGAAAAGAAGAAGAACCTTGGCTTTAAATGAGTGCGAAAAGATGCGGTAGGTGTGGCCGCAATCATCGCTTTTTTCTTCTACATAAAATTCACTTAAAAAATACGCCTTTTAGCAGGATCTTAACTGATATTTTGTGATTACATTCCGGAAATTTATTGCAAAATTTCTTGCTAAAGTATCGTACTGTTCTCCAAAGCGTAGCCGAAGATCAGCTTTCAACTGCCTAAAATAAGATTCATCCAGGGGTTTGATTGGTCCGCCTTGCCACCAGGATCCGTGAGCAGCCTCAAAGTAATCCCAAGGATTGATTTTCAATCCCCGGCCCAGAACAATATGTTCCAAAGCTTTTCCTAGATCCGGCCCATAATCAGAACAAATAAGGTACGGTCTTCTCTCTTGCTCTGTGGGATGATTCTGTTGATATATTTCTCGTACCGTTTCCTCTAGAGCTTCTTTGAGCGGTTCCCAAAATCCAAATGGGATTGGTTTTTGTTCTTCCCATACTAAAGCTAAGGCCACATCCTTGACTAAAATTCTATCTGGCATAATATCAATAATGTTCTTCACTTTAAAATTGTTATGCAACTTTTATAAATATAGGATAAAAAGAGAAGATTTATGTTAATCGGCGTCGTGGGAAAACCCAGCGTAGGAAAAAGTACTTTCTTTAAGGCAGCCACGCTGGCGGAAGCTGAAATTGCGAGTTATCCTTTTACAACCATACGTCCAAATTCAGGTGTTGGTTTTGTGCGTGTAGATTGTGTTGACAAAGATTTAGGAAGACAATGTAATCCGCGCACCGGCTATTGCAGTAAAGGCATTCGTTTTATTCCGGTTCAACTGCTTGATGTTGCAGGATTGGTGCCAGGAGCACATGAAGGCAAAGGCATGGGTAATCAGTTTCTTGATGACTTGCGCCAAGCAGATGTGTTAATTCATGTCATTGATGCAGCTGGCGCCACCAATGAGAAAGGCGAGTTTGTGCCGGCAGGAAGCTACGACCCTTGCAATGACGTTGAATTTTTAGAAGTGGAACTAGATATGTGGTATTTAGGCATCTTAAAGAAAGGGTGGGACAAATTTTCCCGAACTGTCGTACAAGAAAAAAAAGAGATCCAGATTGCCTTAGCCGGGCAGTTGTCAGGATTACACGTCACCGCTGCGATGGTGGAAGATGCCATTGCTAAATTTGGCCTCAATAAAGAAAAGCCCATCCAGTGGACTGAAGCAGAATTAAAAAACTTAGCCCAGGAGTTGAGGAAGAAAACAAAACCAATGATCATAGCCTGTAATAAAGTGGATGTTCCCATCGCGCAGCACAATGTGCAGCGATTACGGGAGAAATTCCCGCAGTATCATTTTATTGCCTGTTCTGCTGATAGTGAGCTGGCGCTCAAAGAAGCTGTCAAAGTAGGATTGATTGATTATTTGCCGGGTGATAAAGACTTTGCCATTACTCATCCTGAGAAATTAAACGAGAGACAGCAGAAAGCTTTAGAATTTATCCAAGTGAACGTCTTGCAGAAATTTGGCAATAGCGGTGTACAGGAGGTTCTTGATAAAGCCGTGTTTGATTTGTTAGGGTATGTGGCTATTTATCCGGGCGGAGTGAGCAAGCTGGAGGATTCAGAGGGGCGCGTTCTCCCGGATGTTTTTCTTATGCCTGCCAAAGCAACTGCGCTTGATTTTGCTTATAAATTGCATACGGATTTGGGCAAGAATTTTATCTGTGCCAAGGATGTAAAGACCAAGAAAATGCTGGGGAAAGAGTATGTTTTAAAGCATCGGGATGTGATTGAGATAGTAAGCGGGAAATAAGCATATACACTACTTATAAATATTTTTATTCATCACCTCTCTTATGCCAACGTATTTTTATGAGTATAGGGGTAATAAAACCCAAGAAAAATTTTTACGAAATTACTTGCTGCAAAACTCTGACACTCTTAGGCTCACTAATCATCTTTTTTCAGAAGTTCGTTTATTTAGGATTAAGCGATATGGGACCAGAAGCGATCAGTGGCTAACCAAAACTTTGGCTTTGCTCCAACCTTATTTTCAAAAAAAAGTGATTAATAACCGTCTTTACAATGATATCCCCCAACGCCAAGGAGCTAAGTACCATCATTATTTTTTTAATCTAGCCAAACCGGTGAAAAAAATGCTGATGTTCCAGGGTTTGTTTTGGGGCGTACATGCATCTCCTTTCTACACTTTGGAGGATCCTGCTTTTTATAAAAATAATAAACTCGTTGGCGGCGCAGTTTCTCATGAAGGGTATATTTACCTCAATTTAAGTGAGCCGGAACGCAGAAAAATAGAAAAGAAAGTTCCATTGATGAAGTAATCATAAAAATAAGAAGAGAGATTCATTCATTCATTTTCTATCAGGATAAAGCTTTTATTTTTTTCCTTACTAAGGAGCCTATTGGTTTTCTGATGCTCAATAAAGAAGCAGTCAACGGTTTCAAAATTTATTTTGATAGTTTTTGGAAAATAGCAAAAAAATAGCGAAACATTAATATATAAGTTATACATAATTAAAATATAAATGATTATTGGTGAACTATGGAAATGACAACCATCCAGTTAAATAAAGAATTACTTGAAAGTTTAAAAAAAAGTAAGGAATATCCACGTCAGACCTATAATGAATTACTTGAAAAAATGATAACGGTATTCAATACTCTCAGAAAAAAGAACCAGTACGATGAATTTCTGCACAAAATACAGCAGCCAAAGATGAAAGAACTGTGGGATAATAAGGAAGATGAGGCCTGGGAGAATGCTTAAAGCCGGGGAAGTCGTTTTAGCTAAGATTCAGTTCACAGATACATTTGAAACTAAGATAAGGCCAGTAATGGTTCTATTTGAAGAATTTGATAACGTGGTTGTAGCTGGAATAACCAGCAATAATCAGATGAAAGGAACACCCCTTACGAAGAAAGAGGGAGCAATAAAAGATAGCGTCATAAAATTAAATTACTTATTTACTGTTTCTACAGCAATGATTGAGAAATCTCTTTTTCACTTGAGTATGGAGAAGAAGACCAGAATTTATCAGGAATTAAACCAGAAAATCAAAAATTTATTATCATAAGCAAACCACTTCTCCCCAACAGAAATCATTAAAAAGAGAAGTCTTCTTCAGGAATAATTATGTTCACCAAAATAAGAGGCTGGTTTCAAAAAGGCAGTGCTCCAAATTCTTCTGCCGTACCCATCAATGAGCTTGCCGATTGGGTTGACCGGAAAAAGATGCAGATACTCACTGCCCACAAGCTGGAAGAGGAAACCCTTAATCACATCAATGGGCTTAAAGACAAATGCTGGGTGCTGGATAATAAATTAGATGAATGGCAGCAGAGGGCCAAACAAGCTCGCAACCACGAAGTAGGCCTATTATTGGTTGAGGCCAGAAAAATAATTGACTTGCTGCGCTTTCCTCATCAAGTCAATAATATTAGTTCTGTCTTGGGTATACATGATAAAATTGCAGAAGTTATTGAGGCAATAAGCCAAAAGGTTGAAAAAAGTTCATTTAAAGATAATTTTTCTGTTATCCTTCCCCGGGCCAATGCTCTGGAGGCCGTGCCCATGAATCCCTTGCTGCAGGAATTGCAGGATCTTCATAGTTTATTAGGGCAATTTGAACAGAAAATAGCACAAAGCGGCTTTCATAAAGTAAAAACGCTTACTGAAAAATCACTGGCAATTGACGGGTATAGTGACCAATTATACCAAAAGCAGCAGCAGCTCAAAGTATTTGAGGAAAAGTTGGCTTTGATCAAGAGCAAGCAGCAGGAAAAAGAGACAGAACTGCAACAGCTTCAGGCCGATACTGCTTATGCCAATTTCCTGACGATCAAAGACCAGCGGGCCCAGCTTTTAACTGACATAGAAAACAAGGATAATTTTCAGGAGCGATTTGAGATGAAACAGAAATTAGATGCTCTGGCCAAAAAAGTGGGGAATAAAGAATTGCTTCTTAAATTGGAAGATATTGAATATCGCTTAGGACATTTTAAGATGCAGTCACAGCGACTGGAAGAAGAAATCAATCGTTTGCAGGAAGAAATGAACACCGTGCGACAGACTAGGCAGCGGGAAGCAGAATTTTTTGCCAATTTGGTGAAAGTGTCGTTGGCAGAAGAGATTCAGATTACGGTGTAATTTCTTTTTCTTAGTTTCTCTACGGCATTACATATTTTTTTCGTAGTCTCTTCAATCGTTCTCGTCCCATCAATCTCCACCAGATTCGGAAATGATTTTTTCTGGTGAAGGTATGCTTTCTCCAAAGCACCCATCCAGGTACGATTGAGAAATACGTCATCGACGGGCTCATTCTTCAAATTCTTCTGCCGTTCAAAGAGAATATCCAAAGATATTGAAAAATAAAATGTTAAATCGACCAATCTCCTTAAATTTTTCCAGCAGGCGATTAAAGCATCTTTCTCCTGTGCAGTTATTTTCTTCAATGAGTATAACACTTGGGCCCATACCATGCTGTCTACAAAGCCACGATCAATTAAGATGAAATCAACTTTATCTTTAAATTTGTAATAATCATCGATAACTTTGGCATGAAATACTAATTGAAAAGATACCGCTTCAGAGAATGGCACGTGCACTTGTTTCAATCTCTCCCTATCAGTAATGAGCGCAACTTTATACCCTTGCTTGGTCAGATGCTCATAGAGTAAATTGATTTGGGTGGTCTTTCCTGATCTGGCCTGTCCAAGAAATTCAATCACTTTCGTTTTCATATTGTTCTCAAGTGGGAAATATCATTTGTAACCACTTCTTTAAATTTTCTGTTCTTATAATCAAAAATAGTAATGGATCCATTTTTAAAATCATAATTTAAGCTATTTGATTTTGGTTCTTTCTTTAGTATTGGAATTAATCCACGTAAAGCTCCAGCATGCGTGACGATCACAACATTTTGTTTATCTCCAGCAATAATCTTCCTCAGTGCTCTCATCAATCTTTTTTCCATCTGCTGCCAAGATTCACCTTGTGGCGGAGTGAAAGTATATCTTTTGTTTAAACTGAAATGATTTAATTTTTTTTCTATCTCATTCCAAGACCTGCCTTCCCAGTCCCCCCATCGTCTTTCTCCAAACCCGAGAATTATTGTCAGGGGAAGATGTAATTTTTGAGCTAAGAATATCGCTGACTGGTGTGCCCTTCTTTCCGGCGAGCAGTAGATCTTTTCTGCATTATTTCTTTTGAGAAGAGGAATAGTTTTAATGATCTGTTTGGTCCCTAATTGTGTCAATACTGCTGGATCATCAGTTCGATGGATTTTCTTTTTAGTATTAACCTGTGTTTCCCCGTGCCGAATAAAAATAATTCTCATAAGTAAAGTTTTAAATTTTATTTTTCCATTTCCTCCAATTATCTTCTAACGCTTTCAACGCCGGTAATTCCTGCCCTGATAAAAATGCCAAAGAAGCTCCTCCACCCGTGGACACGTGAGTTATTCCATGTTCCAAGTGAAATTTATATATTGCATCGGCTGTCTCGCCTCCCCCCACGATACTGGTTGCCGTCACATGCCTCAAAAAGCTGCCCGTCTCTTTAGTGGCAGTAGCAAATTGTGCCCATTCATAATACCCCAGCGGGCCATTCCAGACAATAGTGCGTGCTTTTCGCAAATACATTTTATATAATTTAATAGTCTCTGGACCCAGATCCAAACCCATCTGCTGAGATTTAATTTGAGTGTATGGTGCCACAACGCCATGTGCTTTTACCGAAAAATTTTCTGTCACCATGAAATCAGCTGGAAGAACAATTTTTGCGCTATTTTTAGCCAGAATGTTCTTGGCTAATTCTACGGAAGCGCTGTCTGTTTTTGACATTCCTACTGCAATCCCTTTTGCTTTTAAAAATGGAAACGCCAATGCTCCTCCTATCAATAAATAATCTGCTTTTTGTAACGCCTGCTTAATCAATCCTATCTTATCCAATTTTGCCCCGCCAAGAAGCCACACCGCGGGCTTCTCTGGATGAAGTGCTTTACTTAAAAAATGAATCTCTTTTTCAACCAGAAAGCCGGGAATCGCCGGCAGAAATTGTGTAATTGCATCCATGGATGCGTGCTTTCGGTGGCAATTGGAAAATGCATCATTCACATACACTTGTGCCAAACTCGCCAGGGCATGGGCAAAGATGGGATTATTCTCTTCCTCTTCTTTATAGAAGCGAAGATTTTCAAGTAAAAAGATGTCTTTTGGCTTTCCTTGTTGAATTTTATTTCTCACCTGTGCCCCGATACAATCAGAAAGAGCAATGATATTTTGTTTAGGAAGGAGTTTCTGGAGTTCCCTTGCAATGGGCATGAGTTTAAGTTCCGGATGTACCTTCCCTTCCGGTCTTCCCAGATGAGTTGCGAGTATTAATATACATTTTTGACGTAGCAGATAATTAAATGTAGGCAGCGATTCGATGATCCTGCGGTTATCTTGTATTTTTCCATTTGCTAAAGGAACATTGTAATCTACCCGGACTAATACTTTTTTTCCAGTTATTGGAAACTGTGGCAATGAGAACAATTATGCACCTCTTTTTAAGATGAAGAGAAGATTCCAGTTTAAATACTTTGCTGCATGACTATTTTTTCCGCTTCCGTCTCAATTCTCTTTTGAAAGTCAGCACTGGTCTCTCCTTCTTTCTTGATGCTGTTTAATCCTGCCAGAAGACTTTTAATAAGGTACTTTTCACGTTCTTTCTCAAATAGGCTGCTTTGCTGTAGATGTTCATTAATCAAAGCTTCTTCTACTAATTCTGGGCTGCTTTGCGCTATCTTTATTTCCTGAAATTCAGATGAAGACAGGTTGTTCGTGTTTTTCATGATAAAATAGGCGCCCTGTGCATAGAGGCGGGCATAAATTTCTTTGAAATTGATATCCGCAACTTTTCCTCGTTCTAATATTCCATTCACGCGGATGGTTATTAAACTAGTGTTAAGCTCTTTTGCTTCAAAATAATGAAGAATTTCCTGCGTGATTGCTTCAGGTGATTTATGTACGCAGTGGATCTGGACTTGATGGTGTTTACATACTTGGATTGGAATCCACGCTACTTCCTGCTCATTGCCCTCGACGCTAATAATATAAAACCCTCCTGGGCTATATTGTTCAATTTCCGCAAAATTATTAGGGAACAGCGCTCCGGGGTACGTGAGTGTGCCATAATCAGGAAGATTAATCTTGGTGGGATGATGGATATGCCCGCCAGCGTAATAATTACATTTTTTGGGTAAAAAAGATACCGGTTCCGAATCTACCTGTTCCAGATGCTTGGGTTTCATCTCCGCAATGGTGGTGTGAAACATGAAAATCTTATATCCCGATTCCCATTCTAAATTATCCCGAGAAAGATTTTGGTAGTAAAATTTATCCAATTGGCCCTTGCGGCCTAAAATTCCGGTTATCTTTGCCTGTGTTTTTGGATCTTGAGTAAACTTGAGTTGAAGTAAATCTGTCTGCTGATCTACTGTTCCTTTACAAACATTGACGAGTAAGCCCGCATTTTCCAGTACGTCAATCATCGTCTTGCCGCTGGGGGAAAAGTCATGAGAGCCGGCAATGGTATAAATGGGGATATTGGCATCATGAATTTCTTTAAATGTTTTTGTTACGATCTTGAGGGTATCAAGAGCAGGCAAAGAGGTATTAAAAATATCTCCCGCGAATAAGATAAAATCCACTTTTTCTGACTTACATTTTTCCATGGCCATAAGAAAGGCTTTGGTGGAAAGGTCTCTCATCTTATCTTCGCGCCAGGAGCCAAGATGCAGATCGGCCAGATGGGCATATTTGAATTTCATGGATTCTTTCAGAGAAAAGGATTATATATGGATTATGGTAATGGAATAGTATGAAAGTTTCTCTTAGCGACAGAAAGATTGCTCTGCTTATTGTTGATGTTCAACCGGCTTTTGTCAACAGCAGAAACAAGTATGTTGTGAACAATATCATTCAATTGCTCAAAAAAGTTCACTATGATCTGTATGTGACAGCATTATTTCATGCAGAAAAAGGCTCTTTGTGGGATAAACAGCAGGGGTGGATTTGTCCAAGAGGCGATAAATTCCACACTTTTCCTGGTATTGTGAGATTATTAAATCCTAAAAAGTGTATTTCAATCGTCAAAACCACTAAATCGGTGTTCAAAGGAGATAAAAAAAATCTTTCCACAATACTCAAAAATAAGAAAATTGAAGAAGTCCATGTGGTTGGATTTGATACTAATGATTGTGTTCTCGCTTCGGCATATGAAGCTTTTGATATGGGCTTTTTCACCTATGTCCTTGAAGAATGTTGTGAATCGAGCTCGTCTGCCAAATTGCATGCCAGTGCACTATCTCTGTTGAGGCATCAGCATATGACCAATAATTCTGCATGGAAAAAATTCAGATGGCAAAACATTTAAAAAGTCCCTGCTCGACCTCTCCAATTTATGGCGAAGGAGAAAAAAGCTCCTGACGAAGCAGCCGAGGCTGAAACTTTGTTAGAGCAGGTACAATTGAAGAAAAACGAAGAAGAGAATAGTTCTAAACAAAAAAAGCCGCCCGTCCTGGCAGTGTTAGGTGGAGAAAAAGTCATTACCGAGTCCTCGGATGACGCCCGGGAATTTTATAATCAATCCCGCTTTGGAGACATTACTGAAAATGGCAAAGTTGAACTTTCATTGCTCGAAGCACTCTACTTGATGGAAAAAGGCAAGCTTGCCATCAAAAGTGATACCGGCAGAGCACTTGATTTTGAAGCCTACCTGAAACGTGCTCGAAAAGTAGAGCCTACTTTCTGGATACGGTATTGTGTTTTTCGGGATATGAGAAACAGGGGATATATCATTAAAACAGCTTTAAAATTTGGTGCAGATTTTCGAGTGTATGATCGGGGAGTTAAACCTGGCGAGGATCACGCCAAATGGATCGTTTTTCCAGTGCATGAAGGAAGCACACTTACCTGGCATGACTTTAGTGCCAAAAATAGGGTGGCACATAGTACCAAGAAGAAATTACTGCTCGCCATTGTTGATGATGAGAACGACGTGACCTATTATCAGGTTTCCTGGGTAAGGCCATAATCCTCTTTTTTAGTTTCTCAATCCTAAACGGCTTTCAAGATCTAGATCCGAATCTCCCTCAAGATCATCCTCGATGTTTGTTGATTTGGCAGAAAAAATAGGTTCATCTGGTTCGAAATCCGGTTCTGGTTCGGCAATTTCTTCTACTCCTATTCCATCATAGTAAGAAACGGTATAAAAAAGAGTGCCAGTGACATCCATTTGTGATCGTGGAGCATAAGGTACGGCTCCATCCACATCAGTCTCAAGAAGGCTTTTGACATAGACTTCATTAGGGGGAGGTTCAAGGGCCGCATAGGACTCCTCGCTTTCCTCTGCAGACTCATATAAAGATGTTGTATTAGCAGTCTCATCTAAAGATAAATCTATTTGACAATCAGATGCATCCCAATGCTCTTCGCCTAAATCATCTATACTATATTCATCATCTTTACTATATTCAGTAATAGTTTTAAATGTTTCAAAAAGAACATTCTCTGCATTGTTGGAAATGTGCTGTGGGGCGTAAAGAAAAATTGAACTAGTTAAATGATTTTCAAGTATGGATGGAGATCGACCATCAGTTGGTTGTTGGTTGTGATACATTTCACCCCGCTTGGCCAGAGAAGGCCAGTGGATTCTAATTTATATTGCTTTTTATTTCTTGCATAAAGCAAGAGTAAAAATCTTTGTGATTTTTATATTTCCAGTAAATTAAATCTTATTTATAAACATTTTGCTTTTGAAAAATTATCGACGAATATTTTTTTTAAAAATTTCAGAAAAAAAGCGGCTAAGGTGCCAGTAAAAATTTTAATTTTTGTAAAACTCATTTTTATCGACGACAAAATATTTTGGGCAATTTTTGTCTTTTTTGTCTTTTCTGCAGCAAAAGATATTTAAACAATTTGCTCCCTTGCTTGAGAATGACCGATCAGGATAAAATTCTGCAATTTCTGCGTGCAAGCGGACCCTCATTGCCTTCCAAGATCGGAAAGCTGCTCAATACCGATCTTTTGCTCGCTTCTGCTCATTTGTCAGACTTAATTTCACAGGGAAAAGTGAAAGTATCTTTCCTTAAAATTGGTGGTTCTCCCCTCTATTACGTGCCTGGACAAGAGTCCCTGCTCTCCCCATTTGCTGCGGGAAATATGAATCCTAAAGATGTGGCAGTATTAAATGCATTACGGGATAAAAAATTGCTTCGTGAAGCCCAATTGCCTCTTTTGGACAAAGTAGCGTTGCGTTCATTGAAAGATTTTGCCGTTCCTCTGCAAGTTACCGTGGATGGACAAAAAGAGCTGTTTTGGAAGTGGCATTTGTGCTCAGTGCAGGAAACAAATGAATTATTATCCGGATATTTTGCACCAGCACCGCCGGCAATGAAACCTCCGGCAGAGATGGAGCCATCAAAGCCTTTGGAAACATCCCTTTCTTCCCCAAAAACCTTGGCTCAGCCGTCTATTTTGGAAACGGCAGAAGAAAGAAAAGCAGTCAAGCCTCGTTTCAAATATAAAAAACAAGAGGAAGAATTCTTTCCTATGGTTGAAGAGATGTGCAAGAAGCTTAAAATCTCGATCGAACAGAAAGAAACGCTGCGCAAGAATGCAGAACTCGAACTGGTGCTTAAAGTGCCTTCGGCGGTAGGAACGATGACCTATTTCTGCAAAGCCAAGAATAAAGCAAAATGTGATGAGAAAGACTTATCTGCTGCGTATATGCAGGCGCAGATCAAGAAACTGCCATTATTATTGTTATATACGGGCGAATTGAATAAGAAAGCGCAGGAGATGCTCGAATCGGGAGCCTTTGAGAATGTGATGGTGAGGAAGGTTGGGTAAGTTATACTTTCTTTAGAGAAAAGAAATTTGATGAAAAGAGATTGCTTTTTTTGGTTTATAATCAGCATAAGTTAAAGTTAAGATTTTAAATTATGCTTGTAATTCTTGGGTAAATCTATTACTTACATCGTGGCGTCCATGAGGTTTAGTGCCATCTTCAATTATCTTGAGAAGTTTTTTTAAGAATTCATGGAAAGTTCTGCTTTTCTTTCTCTCTCTTTCTACATCAAAGTGGAGGGAGAACTGGCTTTGATCCCAGCCCAATAATACTGGCGCAGGGAATCCAATATCAATCGCTTTAGTTTTTCTACTTTGACGTATCCAAAATATTGTTTTTGGCTCGCAGAAATAAGCTTGAATGACAACATCTTTGTGGGGCTCTGGATTGTAATGAACAGAAATATATTTGAATCCTCTTTGCGCCAGTAAGGCTTGTATCTGTCTCTGTGTTTCAGGGTTATCAAAATCTTCCCAGCTGGGATCAGGCACTTCTTGAGATTCTCTGAAAATCTTTTTGGCGTTGTTTAAGTCAGTAGATACTGCTGCAACCCATTTCTCAGCATCATCAACAACTTGCATAATTTCCATTAAGACTGCCTGTGCCTGTTCGAGATGATGATCCTGAATATCAACTTGCAAATAGGTAAGTAATTTTCGTATCTTTCCCTCATAGAAAGAAGAATCACGAATTAAATTAGCTGCTTCAGTATGAAGTTGTTGGAGAAGATCTTGGATTTCTTGTATTGTCCCGGAAACGGCTATTTTTTGCTTTCGTAAGTCTGCCAGTGCTTCTTCGACTTGTTGTTCATGGCGCTGAAATCGTTGTTCTGAACGGGCCAGATAACGAAAATCCCTGAACGCTTTCTTAATGTCGGTTACTTGTTCTTTGGCTTTTGCTGTTTCAAGGTCTTTTCTTAACTGCGTGAGATCATCTTTTAGTTCTCCAAAAAACTTATGTTCGCTGGCGAGCCACGCTACCGCCTCTTGTATGTGCTTGTTGGCATCCATCGGATACAGAAAACTTCTTTTGTTTATAAATAATTCTCTTTCGTAATCATACGTGGGTGTTAGTTTTACGTCGCACGAGAGCCGAGACCAAAGAGCGTAGAGTTTGAATTCTTCGTCAACAAAAATCGGGTTTCACTTTGTTTATAAATATCTATCCTCACTCAATATCGAGCGCTTCCATGATCTTGTCCAGCTTCTCATTGATCTTATCTAATTCGCTTCGAGAAGGGCCAGCTGCTGATCTGGACTCAAAATTACCGGTTGGAGCATCATAATTACCGCTTTTCCTAAAACAAGAGCTGCAATACACTGGCTTATTCTCCCTGGGCCTAAAAGGAACTTCGGCAGCCCCGCCGCATTTAGCACAGGTTACCGTGAACAATCTTTTTTCAAATGATCGTTCAGAGTCTCTGCCTTGAAATGGGCCTGATTCTCTTCTTGCAAAGCGAGGAGAGTCTCCTCTTTCGAATCTCTTGGGGCCATCGTGGAACTTGCCAGAACTTCGCTCGCCTGATTTATTTCGATTAAATTTCTTCATGTTACTCTCGTAGAAAGATCGTGTATTTATAAATTCATGTACTCATTTTTATAAATAGGAGCTTTATTTTCAATATTCTGATGGTCACAATTAAAGTCAAAGGATTTGATATCAACGTTCCCGCTATTCGTGATTCCTACGATCGAAGAGCGGTGCAATATGTTAATAGTATCCTGGAAACACTGCGTAAACTTGGTTTGACGGACGATGATATTTACATTAAACAAGAAACCAATGGTTTTCGAAGTGCTCCTGCATCGGTTTCATGGTATGTGGATGGACATCACCTCTATTATAGTTATAAGCTGGCGAAAAAATACGTGGAGAACTTATATGTGGTCTTTAAAGTCATTGAACTGGAAGTGCAGGCGTTGCTGGCAGGCCGCAAGACGATGGATGAATTTATGAGCGATTTTATGGAAGGGCAGGATATTGAAGAACAGCGCAAGCAAGCACGGGTAACCTTGGGCCTCGAGCCTCATATCGTTGATACTGCTGTAATTGATGTCGCCTATAAAGATTTAGCGAAGAAAAACCATCCGGATATGCCTGGCGGAGATACGGAGACATTTAAAGCCATCAATCGCGCTCATAAGATTCTGAAAAGGGAATTACGGTGAGATTATAGTGAGAGTCGCAGAGTTCGTAGTGTTCAGCTAATTTTTTAGTCATATCAGCTTCTTTGGTGAATATTAATATAGTTGTTAGATTCTTGATTACTTTATGCTCTGGTCTAAACAAGAAATAATTGAAAAAATAAAAGAATTAAAAAAATCAGGAACACAATTGAATGAACAATTTGTTAAAGACAATTATAGTGGCTTATATAATGCTTCTAGAAAGTTATTTGGTGGTTGGAGGATTGCTGTTAATGCTTCTGGCTTTGATTGTGATTTGATCAAAAAAGTCACAACATGGACTCCTGAGCTTATTATTGAAAGAATCAATGAATTACAAAAAGATAATGAATCTCTAGCAAATTCTAAAGTAAGAATAAAATACGCCACTTTAAGAGCAGCTGCAATGGCTAAGTTTGGTTCTTGGAAAAAAGCCATTGAAGCAGCAGGATTGGATTACAACAAAATTAATTTACGAGCACATGAAGAAAAATGGAATAAAGAAAAGATAATTAATAGAATCACACTAATCTATAAAGAAGGGGGTGATATTAGCGATTCTTATCTCAAAAAGTTTAATAATTCTTTATTGAAAGCTGGAATCAATCACTTTGGCAACTGGAGAACTGCAGTAGAAACGGTTGGAATTGATTATAACTCTGTTTTAAAATGCATTCCCTACAAATGGAGCAAACAAAACGTAATTGAAGAAATTAAAAGATTATCTGCAATTGGTGAGGAATTAACTGATACAAATATTTCTACAAATCATGCTAAACTTTACGGCGGAATAATGGTTAATTTTAGTAATTTGAAATCTGCTGTAAACTACGCTGGCTTTGATTATGATAAGATTACTCATTTCAAACAAAACTATTGGACAAAAGAAAAAATAGTCAAAAAAATTCTTAAACTTCATAAAAATAGCGTAAAGTTAAACGATAGTGATATTGCCATGACTAATGGAGATTTACGTAGTATTGCTATCAAATATTTTGGTTCATGGAAAAATGCAATTAATTCTTCAGGGTTAAATTATAACCAAATATGTAAAAACTTAAACCAGGAGGCCCGGAAAGGCTTTTTGTTTGAGAGATATTGCAAAGAAATGTTTAGGATCTTAAATCCAAGTATTAAACACCAAACTAAGCCGATAATCTCTAATTGTATCCCTGATTTTGTAGATGAAGATATTGGGCAATGGATAGAAATAAAACTTAATTGTAGGGGTAAAGGTGTTAATGAAACCATAGAAAAATACCTCCAGTACATCGATAAATTGACTATTATCTATTTAATTGGGGAAAGACCAAAAAGTAGAGATG
>CAYOKQ010000012.1:0-6861 GCA_964404595.1 uncultured Methanosarcinales archaeon
GATCTGTGATCAGATTATGTGCAGGATATAATCCGCCATTGATCTGAAATTCAGAACTGGTTCTGGTGTGAACATCGGATAAATATACCGTGAGGTCGGCAGTGTGGAGTACTTTCACGGCGCGATCTTTTTGTTCTTCGGTCGTTCCGCAGTAAAAACTTCCATTGGGATCAACAAAGGCTTTTCCCCAATCGACTAAGACATTAATTTTTGTTTTCATAGTGAATTTCCCTCCGAAAATCTCGATACAAAATTTTCCCGCACTTTCCGCTGGAGCTCTTTCACACCATCGGACATGATCACTTGATACGTAGAAATATCTCTAAATCTCGCTTGTTGTCGCTCTCGCCTTTGGGAGATCTGAGAAATACTTGGAAAGTCATAGGCTTGGATCCCTTTTGTAATAATAGGAATTAATAAAGCCTCAGCAGTATCTCCTTGTCCCAGATAGTGACTAAGGTCTTCACATTCAAGTGCTATAACATCTTTCTTGAAATATCCGTCCTCTCCTACCACGCGATACACTTGTTTTATACCGGGTAAGGTAGATTTAGCATGATCAGCAGAAATTTTTCCTCTATTGTTCCATTCACCTTGTAGATCTTTGAAAGCAGCTAATTTGAGAACCCCAGCAACAGGCCTTGGCGGATTAACTACGTATGTTCCCACCAAATATTTGTTGACATCCGCTCCCTGTTCTTCAAGGAAGGCAATTTTTCCAGCCGTTAAGTCATCTGAAACTATAAGGTCATAGCTTTGGCGAGAATATCCTCTGGAAGCAAGAGTTTGATGGAGTGCATGGGATTGTTGCAAGAGATTACCGCTATCAAGCCTAAATGCAAAATTATCCAATTCTTGCTCTTTGATAACTTTGAGAGCTGTTTCCAGAGCGTGGAAAACGTCGTAGGTATCGAGTAAAAAGCATACCTTGCGTCCAAATAATTTTCCTTGTGCTTTAAACGCTGCATATTCGCTTGCATGGAGCATAACATAGGAGTGCCCATGTGTGCCTCCGACTTTTTCCTGATATTCCATGCCAAAAGCTACATTGGAAGAAAGTGTAAATCCGCCGATGCGAGCAGCCCGAGAATTAAAAATGGCACTTTGTGGGCTTGTCGCCCGATGGGAGCCGCCTTCTAAAAGAATTTTATCAACTAACGTAGCGATATCATTGGCAGCGGTGGCAACATTAGTTTGTGCATTCATACAGTCTAGAAGTAAACTTTCATAGAGCTGGATTTCTTCAAACCGCTCATGAATCCTCAGTTGTGATTCTTGTGCAAAAAAGATCGTTCCTTCTGGCATCCCATAAAGATCTCCTTGAAATGAGAAATGCTCTATCCAATCCAGAAACTTCGGATCACTAACACCTTGGATGGTTTCGAAATAATTTCGAAGAGGTATATTACCTTTGCCATTAAGGAGACATGCTGCCGCCTGCTCAAGTCCTGCATTGACCAGGAAGGAACGGGGTGCCAATTCATCATACTTAACCCCTTTGCGTTCAAAACTACCCACCACTTTGTTAGTAGGAAGATTTCGTACTACCATATCAAATACTGCAACCTGGCCTGTAATCTCTTCTAAGAAATTAGCCTGGGCCATAGAATATTCATAGAAATTTGCAACTGCCATGGTCAGATCTTTTGTCATTTCTGGCATTTTAGGAGGGGGCAGTGTGGTCATTTTAGGCAGCCACATATTGTATTTTATAGACTAAGTGATATATTAAAAATAGAATTTTGTGACAGGGAGATGCTAATAATTGAGTACCGCTGGACTGAAAGTAAGTGGTTGTAGCCATATTGATAGTGTAAAAGTAACACTTATATATAAATGTTTTGGATCATTTTGGCTTTGTCAAGAAAACCACCACGGGTGTAAGAAGAGATATTCTTCCTATTTCTTGCGTGTAAACGAATACAACCGTGCCGGGCGGTGTGCTCCTTCCATTTTCATCTTTTTACTGTCTTTAAGAATGTGCAATTCCAGAATCTTTTTCCTGAAATTACGTTTATCTAAAGTCTTGCATAGGATAACTTCGTACGCTTTCTGTAATTCTGTAAGTGTAAATTCTGGTGGCATTAACTGGAAAGCAAAATCACTCTCGAGTACTTTCCGACGTAAACGATGTACGGCATACTCAATAATACTTTTGTGGTCAAAGGCAACTGCGGGCAGGCCATATACAGAATGCCACTGCAGCTTTTCAGTCTGAAAATTAATTTGAGATGCATCGACTAATCCGTAATATACGAGGGTAATCACCCGCATACGGGTATCTCGTCTTAAGTCATCGCCAAAAGTATAGAGCTGTTCTAAAAAAACTGCCCCGGGATTGACGCCACATTTGAGCTTAAGTGCCATTTTGGCAGTAGTTTCTACCGGTTCATCGTAGCGCACCATGCGGCCAGGAAGGGCATATTTTCCAAAATAAGGATCCTCATTGCGCTGGATCAAACCTACTTTCAGATCATTATTCTTGATGGTAAAGAGAACAACGTCTACGGCAAGAGCTGGTTTCTTCGCTGCAACAATGAAGTCTTCAGGAGCCATAGTGTGATTACAACTATAACTATAGCAATAAAGTTTATAAAAGTATGTGATTTTATAATCCCATGGCCAATTGCGTCTTTTGTAAAATTGTTGCAGGAGAAATTCCCTGCTATAAAGTATATGAAGATGAGCATAACCTTGCCTTTTTAGACATACAACCCCAGGCACAGGGCCACACAGTAGTTATTCCAAAAAAACATGGTGAAACAGTGTTTGATTTAGAGAAACCCATTATTAAAAGCGTTATGGCAGCGGTTCAAGAATCGATGAAGAAAATCCAGCATAGATTAAGCCCCGACGGATTTAATGTCGGTTGGAATCATCTGGCGGCAGGCGGACAGGTAGTTCCTCATTTACATCTTCATGTGATACCGCGGTATAAAGATGATGGCGGTGGAAGTCTGCATTCCGTGATTAATAATCCAGGAAGGATAAAAGTCGAAGATGTGGCGAAGATGCTTAAGTAATTTATTTATCCAAATCTCAAAGAAATTTCTTTGCTTTCTCCATCAGCGGCATGACTTTTTCCACTTCATCTTTGGTCATTCGGCCTAATTTAGCAAAAGAATATTCCCCGCCTGCATTCTTATTTTCCCTCGACAGCTGCAGCTTGGGAGTGCCATTATTATATGAAAATACTGCAACGGTAATTCTGCTTCTGTCAAATTCAAGTGTCGCTGAAAATAATTCTTTGTCTAATGACTTGTCAAATGCCATGATGATTTTCCTCCAGATCAAATTTAATCAGGCATATTTTTAAATCTATGCTTATTTTCGGCCCATATGCCCTTGCTTGATTGCCTGAACCTGGAAAGATCAGAAAATATTTTGGTTGCCGGTGCCGGCGGCGGGTTTGACGTGTATGCTGGAATTCCGCTCTATTTAGAATTGCAGGAGCGGGGGAAAAATATCATTTTAGCGAATTATTCTTTCACCCGGCTTGAAGAAACCAATTCCAAAAGCCTCGCTCCTTATTGCCGGGAAATTAATGCTCACGATACTTTATCTCCTACCGGATATTTTCCAGAAAGAGCTTTGGTTCGTTGGCTGCAAAGTAAGAAATGTACCACGCCGCTGTTTGCATTTGAACCAACAGGTGTGCAGAATTTGAGGAGAGCATATGAAGCGATCGTTGATAAATATAACATTGATACCATTATTCTCGTTGACGGTGGGACTGACAGCCTCATGCATGGAGACGAAGAACATATCGGAACTCCCGTGGAGGATAGCACTTCGGTAATGGCTGTTCAACAATTGAAAGTGCCGCAAAAATATCTTTCTGGTATTGGTTTTGGTATCGATGAGATTTCCCATTCTTTATTCCTGGATAATCTAGCAGCGTTAGGACTAGGATATTTAGGATTGTCAGAACTTAATGGAACCTATGCTCAAAAATTTATTGACGCCGTTAATTTTGCAAATAGGGAAATGCCCGGCAATGAAAGTATTATCTGTAATTCCATTGCCAGCGCGCTCGAAGGCAATTTTGGAGAATATCATCGCACCGCACGCACCCACAGGAGCAAACTATCGATAACTCCACTGATGAAAGTGTATTGGCATTGTGAACTTGAAGCGGTGGCCAGGCGAATTGCCTATGGCGAACAGATCTTGAATACGCACACGCATGAAGAGGTAGCACAGGAGATTAAGAAATACAGGTTAGGCCTACTCGAATGGCGCACTCCCAGTTTACGGATTTGGTGAATGTAAAGAGAAAGTCAAAGAAAACTGCCATATAAATATTTACACATCTAAATTCACCACTTCCTTCGCATGCTGCTCGATAAATTCCCTTCGCGGCTCAACTTCTTCTCCCATCAGAATGGTAAACATCTGATCGGCAGCCACCGCATCTTCAATGGTTATTTTCTTCAATTTACGCACGGTAGGATCCATGGTCGTCTCCCACAACTGCTTGGGATTCATCTCTCCCAGACCTTTGTAGCGCTGGATGCTAATTTCCTCTCCCCATTCTACAACTAATTTATCTTTCTCTCGATCGGAATACACATATTCCACTCTCTTGCCTTTTTGCAATCGATAGAGCGGAGGCATGGCGATATAGATGTGGCCCTGCTCCACCAAAAGAGTCATGTATCGATAAAAAAATGTGAGAAGGAGCGTCATGATATGCGAGCCATCAACATCAGCATCCGTCATAATAATAACCCGATCGTAGCGTAATTTAGAGACATTAAATTCTTCTCCAATTCCTGTTCCCAGCGCCATGATCATGGCAATGATTTCCCTATTTTCCATCATCTTATGCAATCGTGCTTTTTCGACATTGAGAATTTTTCCTCGTAAAGGCAGGATGGCTTGAAATTCGCGATTGCGGCCCATCTTGGCGCTTCCCCCCGCTGAATCTCCCTCCACAATATACACTTCACATTTCTTAGGATCACGATTGCTGCAGTCAGCTAATTTTCCCGGTAAGCCTGCACCATCAAGTGCCCCTTTTCGCCTGGCCAAATCCCTTGCTTTATGCGCGGCTTCCCTGGCACGAGCAGCATCCAAACATTTGCCGACAATCATTTTCGACACTTGCGGATGCTCGCCAAGGTACGTGCTTAATGCATCGTGTACAATAGAAGACACAATGCCAAAGACTTCACTATTTCCCAATTTAGTTTTGGTCTGTCCTTCAAACAAAGGCTCTTGCACCTTGACCGAGACTACCGCGGTAAGCCCTTCTTTCACATCATCGCCACTAAGCTTGATCTCTTCTTTACTGCTCATCCCTTTGGCAACAGTATTGAGCACCCTGGTGAGCGCGGTTTTAAATCCCGAGAGATGCGTTCCCCCTTCAATGGTATTAATGTTATTGACAAAACTAAACACATTTTCCTGATATCCGGAATTATATCGCAGAGCGACATCAACCACTACATTCTCCTTCTCTTTCTCTAAGGCAATGACTTCGTGCAAGGGAGTTTTATTATGATCGACAAACTGCACAAATTCAGTAATGCCCCCTTGATACTTGAACACTTCTTTTTTGTTTTCTTCCCGTTCGTCATGCAGTTCTATCTCAATGCCTTTATTGAGAAAAGCTAACTCCCGTAATCGTTTAGTCAGGATATCATAATGAAATACAGTTTCATGGAAGATGGAAGGGTCTGGTTTGAACGTGACGGTGGTTCCACGATCACTGGTCTCACCAATCATCATAAGCTGATCAAGTGGCTTGCCGATGGAATAATGCTGCTGATGAATTTTTCCATCTCGTTTGACTTGGATAGTCAGGCTGATGGAAAGCGCATTGACGACGCTTAGCCCCACACCATGCAGTCCTCCGGAAACTTTATAGGAATCTTTATCGAACTTTCCGCCGGCATGAAGTTTAGTGAGGGCAACTTCGACAGCCGGAATGCCTAATTTGGGATGAATATCAACGGGAATTCCCCGGCCGTTATCGATCACCGTGACCGAATTATCCGGATGGACGATAACGATGATTCTGGTGCAATGCCCCGCTAACGCCTCGTCAATAGAATTGTCCACTATTTCCCACACCAGGTGATGCAGACCCCGTATAGTGGTATCACCGATATACATGGAAGGTCGCATCCTTACTGCTTGCAAACCTTCCAATACAGTTATATTTTCTGCGTTATATTCTGACTTTTTAATTTTGTTCTCTTCTTCAACCATTTTTTTCTCCGATTTTATATTTCATCTGCTCTAAAGGCATGCTACTTTTAATAATATTTGCTAATTTTATAGTATCCTTCTTATAAAAGCTTAAATAATAATATTTCCCATCTCTAAATCTAATTGAACAATTCAACCCCCATTTATCCAAAAAATACTTTTGCATTAGTTTGTGTTCTTTTATAGAAAAAGAATTGGTACAGAGGATTAAATCTTTGATTGAGTTACAATAACTTCCATCATCGCATATCCAAATAGCTAAACTTTGGGGTGTTATCTGTTTTAATATCTTTTCATTAACTTCTTTTCTTCCGTTTTTATAAAATAGATCATAATAGAAATTAAACGCCGGATGAGCAAAAGTTGTAAAAGAATAAGTGGCATATTTATGCCCTTTGTGGAAACTGCGTTTAGGTTCAGACAAAGTAAATTCACTGAATAAATCGTATATCCAATATAAATAATCTTTCTGTTTATCGGAATGTTCTGTCCTGAATAAAGTATTCTTACCCCTTTTTCTAAGATTTCCGTCTCCTAGTAATGCACCAATGATAACATTGTGCTGTTCTGGAGAAAGCAATATTTTTGGATTATTGGAGAGGAGGGCTTTCCAATCTTGAATTGATTTTTTAAGATTCCTTGCTT
>CAYOKQ010000012.1:6871-35610 GCA_964404595.1 uncultured Methanosarcinales archaeon
ATCTGGTGCGAATTCACAAATAGATCCAGTTCACGCTTAACTCTAAAAGTCGAGAGCAAAGAGGCCTTGCTTTTTTCTAAATAGGGGAAAGTTTTCAACATTTTAGCTTCATTTAAGGCCCTAGCAAGCATGGAATAATTTTTAAAGTGATATTTTTCTACGAGTTTTTGTGCATCACCTCTTTTTTTAACTTCATTAAGCAATTGCCCAAAGTCTAATGCCTTTCTGGCAGTCCCTAGCCCTTCTAAAACGGTGATTTGAGCCGCGCCGTAGCTGTTTGAGGTTGGATTTTGAGCAGGATTTGGTGCAGGTGTTTCTGGCTGGCTTTCGGTCATCATTGTAAGAGCTTCTAGTTTGTTTTTATCGTCGGTAAATGGGTGTTTTTTGGAGAATTTTGAGGTTTATAAAGATTGCGCCCACTGATAGTGTAATTACTATTAAGTAACTATTATAGAAAGATTTATAAAGAAATAGCATTTATTGCTCAAAAACCAAGAGGTAAAACCATATGTTTACTATTAATGTACGTAATGTTGATGAATTGTATACACTACTTCAGGCTAAAAAGCACGGCTGGATAGCTCAGCTGGACGTAATAAAAGAACCAGTAGCAGATATGTATACTAGAATTGAACCCAGGGGCAATGGTTATAGCTTAGACACGATCATAGGAAAAGTAAATTTAGCTCGCGAAACAGAACCATTACATCCAGAACGAATTATATCTCGCCTTCCAGATTATGAGATATTAGTAGCAGGAGAAGCCCAAATAGTTTTAAAGAAGGATAACCGTGAATATATCTTGGAGAGGAAAAAACTGAATTCCCTCCTTCGTGTTCAACAAGGCGTTGTTTCAAAAGAGGAATTCAAAAAGCAACTGCTTGAATATGCAAAAGTATTACAAGTATTTGTAGAATCATTTTATGCTCAAAGCGATATTCCCAACAATCTTTATGTGTTAGGTTCTTTAATGCCAACAGAATATAAAGTCAGTCCTGCACAAACGCCATTTAGTTCAAATCCAGACCAGAGAGAAGTTGATCTTGCTGAACTTGAGCGTAAAATTGAAATTGTAAATCCTAACGTTTCTTTTGAAGAAATCGGCGGCTCTCGCCAGGCAAAAGTCGAGATACAACGTATTTATTCCGATATTATTCATCCGGAGATTGCTCGTTTTTGTGGTCGGGATCCAGATAAAAAGAAAGGGTATCTTTTAGTTGGTGAATCAGGTGCAGGAAAAACACTTTTGGTTAAAGCACTCGCCACAAAATTAAAAGCAGAATTAGCTGATAGAGTAAAATTCTATGCAGTTGATTATAGTAACATAACCTCTATTTATCGTGGAGGAGAAGCTCGAGCTACCGCTTTATTATTCGATCTGGTAAAGAGAAACGAAGAGCAGCAATTATCCACCTTACTCTTTCTGGATGAAATTCACACTATTGGTCAGCGAAAAAAGGAGTACAACGAAGCACTTGATACCTTGCTGGCTCAACTTGATGGGATGACTACTTATAAAGGACTTACCACCATTGGAGCAACATACTTGCCGGTAGACTCGCTAGATTCTGCACTGCTTCGTCCAGGAAGGCTTAGCGTCCAGATTAGCATTGCCCAGCCAACCAATGATGAACGTCAAGAAATTTTTTCAATTTACATACGTCAACGCCAACAAATGGCGGCAGCTGTCGGCAATAAACATCTTTTTACCGATCTGGACCTACCACGACTGGCGCAAGAAGCCCAAGGTTTTAATGGCAGTCATATCGCGGGTGTAGTTGAAAAAGTAATTTCAGCAAAGGAAGATGAAATGAAACAAAAAATTGACGACAAAGCAAGTGTGGAACAGCTAGCTCATATCTTCACCCCCATTACGATGGAAGATTTTCTGCAGGCAATAAAGAGATATGAAAAAGTAGAAAGAGCCTCGCCAAAGATAGGGTTTGGTTTAAATGATAAATGAGGTAAGAAGAAACTATGCTCCAAACTGCACTTCCAGATATAAGCTTAGAAAATGCCCCTATCTTAGGATTAAGATATCCTATAAACCCAGCTATCTTAGAAGCCGCTCCTTGTCCCTATGAACGCGTGGTCGTGCATCATGCCGGTTCGCAAGATTATACTATTGAGGGGCTTATTGATTTACACATGCGCAAATTAGGGATGGGAGCAATCGGATATCATTTTCTTATCGATTCGGAAGGCCAGATAATGTATTCTCGTGATCTGCGATTCAAAGGCGCGCATGCGTATCCCAATACCGGAAAAATAGGTATCGGATTCTTGCGAAGTTTCAGCACTAAAGAGCCCAATGAAAAAGAAATGACCGCTTTACGAACTCTTACCAGAAAGCTCAAAGGAGATGAGAACAGAATGCCTGTTCTTGGACATAATCAGGATCAAGTATTGGAATTAGTATCTACATATGAATCTATTGCCCAATATTCGGAATTACTAGATCGAATAATTCTGCCTCATTCAGCAGTTGATTTTGAACGGGCGAAAGCAGAACTTCATCAAGTTGCTGAAACTATTGAATTTCGAGGAAGTGTTGAACTCCACCAACTCATCACAAAGCTTAAAACCTGTCCAGGCATTGGTGCATATCAGGGGATGATGCAATATGTCCACTCTTGACGAATTTTTCTCCCAGCGATTGAAGTTAATTCAGGAACGGCTGCAGCACAAAACCGGGGCCAGACTGAGCGTAGCTTTCCAAGATCTGCATACTCATAAAAAATACGAGGTTAATGCCTCCCATCCGGGTTGGGCTGCATCCATGATTAAAGTACCAGTACTTATTTCCACTTTTCGGTGTATTGATGAGAGAAGATTATCTTTAGATGACGAGCTAGTAATTGACCATCGCTATAGCCTTGATCCAACGTCAGAAATCAGCTATCGCCAGCAAGGAAGCATTGCTCCCGTTTCCGAATTGGTAAATTACATGATTTTGGCATCCTGTAATGAATCTACCAATATACTCGCGACACGAGTTGGAATTCCATATATCAATAATCTTATGCAAGAGCTCGGTTGCCCAACGACGCGCATGAGTCATTTACTCCATGTTGGAGCTTCCCTTGAGGATTCAGGCATTGATGGAACTTCCTCTAATACAACCACTGCCAAAGAAATGACTACGCTGATGGCTGGCATTTACAGAAATACTGTTGCTTGCATCCAATCATGTGAGTATATGAGAAAAATACTTGAAAATGATCCTTCGTTGGAATATGGTGGAGCAAGTGTTAATCATTATCTTAGTCGAGCTCTTCCTGCTGGGACCAGAATTGGTGCAAAATGCGGAATATTAGAAGAAGATATCATGGAAACTGCCGTTATCAACGGTGACTATGCACTTACGGTCATGGCCAACAAAGTGCCTGCTTCCGTTTCCGGGCAAGTCTCCCGGCTGCTTCCGCTCATTTCCCAATTTGTATTTGAAAGATATTATTTGAAAAAAGAGCAGAAGGAAGATCAAAGTCTAGAACTATGAAACCGGCTGCCATCATGGGAATTGAAAATGAGTTTAAACTACTGCGTGCCGGAATGCTTATTCCTGGAAACGAAGCTTTTCCTAAAATTGTCGAAGGACTCCCCATCCCTTATTTCAAAAAAACTGATAGTTGTGTTCGGCTGGAAACAGGCGGTTCTTTTTATATTGATGGCAATGAGCCGGAAGTGACCACGGCACCATTTTATATTGAACCAGGTGCGGTAACTGGACTGGCACATAATCTGCATTTAAATTTAAATTGCGTTTTGGAAGGATTGGAGAAGGCTAACCACGATGTGAAAGGGAGCATTGCCCCACAATATTTGCAAGGCTATTCTGCCCATTATAATTTTACGTTCCCGAACATTACACACAGGACGTCAGAAGTTGCTTATCTTCTGGCCCAGACTGTTAATCCAGCTATCCATCTTTTTGTAGAAAACAGGAAAAGCAGTGGCGTCATGTTTCGTTATCGAGAGCAAGGAAGAATGGAAATCTGCGGAGATTATGTGCCGGATTTAGATAATGTGATTGCAGCCGTTTCTTTTCAGGCAGCAATATTGCATACAATCGATCGTTGGCTTGAGCAAGGCGCTACTCTTGATGATGTGAAAGAAAAATTACGATATTATTCACCTTCAAAACAAGTTGCCCCAGTCCATTCGCGTCAGGGATATGCCCTGCGACTGCCGCAAGTGATCAAAGAAGGACGCAAAGCGAAATTAGACGTTTTTGATGCACAAAGCAGTTTGCAGTATAAATCTCTCTCCCCAACCTTTTCGAAAGTTAACATTTCGACTGGATTTGTAACCGCACAGGAACTTCTGGAACATTTTTATGAGTTGGCAGAACCTTCTGCCCAGGAAATTCTTTCTGCTGATGAACAGAAAATACTTCTTGACCGGGTACAGGGAATAGAAAAATTGGCCATTGACAGTACCGGCTATCCGGTTGGCTATACTAAAGTACGCCCCCTTGCTGTTGATCCCCAGCGGGCAGTCTCATCCCTTACCAAAGCGTTTGGCAATGCAGTAACCGAAAGAAAAATTGACGGAGGAACGCTGGCTGCCCGGCATATCAACTGGCAGACAATTCATTTCTCCTATGCCCATAATGGCAGCAGCAAACAAGTATGGATACCGCTCAATGATTTGGTTTCTTTTGACCGCGTGCTGGAACAACATCCGGAACTTCTTCCGAAAATAATTACCAAAACTTTGTCGGAAGAGGAATTACAGGTAATAGCTGCATTGGGCGTTGAGAAACCATACGCGTGGTTAGAGCCAAAGATGGGTGAGGAAGGCATACCGAGCACGTACCACAATATTATCTCATTTTTCCCTGAACTTCCCCAAGATACGCAACTGGAAGAATTGATGAGAGAATATCACCCCCTTAGCGGCCAGGAATTAGAACTTTATTCTAACCTATTGCTACCTGAAATAAACAAGATAGAATTGAAAGAAGAAAATTATGAATTTTATAACAAAATGCACTTTCGCAAAGTGGGAGAAGAAGCAGAAGAAAAAGAAATTGAAGAATTCCAAAAAGAATCCCCGCCATCACAGAGATTATATCAGTCACTTGAAGAAATTCTGGGATCATCGATTTTTGACGAACTCTCTAAAAAGAAGATACGAAGTCTGTGAGAGAGATAATCAGCTAATCACCTATTTATGAGCCATTCTATTTGTAGGAAGCGTTTTCCTTGGTGCAGCGTTGTATAATCTTGCTCAATCCTATCAACGAAAAGAATAGATGGAGAATTGAAACATGAACCCCTTCCCTGAAATTAGCCCACGACAATTTTATCAAGGATTACGACCTGATGATGGCCTTAGAGTAGAAAGCTTGGTGAGAAGACTCAAAGGAGTGAAGTTGTAACTTTTTCAAGCATAAAATATATAAAGTCTCGAATAATCCCAATATTATGGCTCCAGAAACCGTCACTATACTGAAAGAAGAATACGAGAAGCTCAAGCATCAGGCAGATATAGATATGGATTTACTGCAACAACTTATCAGCAGCTTCCGCGATATTAGAGAAGGAAGAGTCCATAGAGTGAAGTAAGTTATTATTTTATCAAAGATTTAATTTCTTCTTGAAAATAATCCAATAATAACCAAATTGTATTGATAGCTCTTTGCTGATCTTTTTTATCGCTGATAGCAACCACATAGACTGCCTGCAATTCTTCATAGATAAGATAGTAAAGGCGGAATTTATCTTTCTTCTTTTCACGGAACCAAGGGACTCTTAACTGATCGCCTACATAAGGATTATCTGCCAATTGATTTTCTACTTTATCTACCCACCGGAGAATTTCTATATCACATTTGACCAGTTCTCTCTTCAAAGTTTCTGAATGGAAAATCGTATAGGCCATTTCTTCTTATCCTTTCACCTTATGATACGCAAACACCAGCCTTCTGAATATAATCGGTGAAATAAGCGTTGTCAACAATGACATCATCACCAAAGCAGTAAATATCCCTGTCGTAATAATCCCGGCGCTCAGCGCCAACGCCGCCAAAATAAGTTCAATGTCACCTTTAGAATTGAGTCCCCACCCTAGCAGCATTCCTTCGGATAAACTGCCCTTATCAAGCAAAATGGCAATGATGGTTCCTCCCACCGTTCCTAGAGTGGCGATAACTACCAGCAGTATAATGAACCAGAAATTAGTGGCGATACTGCTTATATTTGTATTGATGCCAATCCACACAAAGAACAAAGGAATCAGAAACCCAAAGGCAATGATGTGGATCGATCTGGCAATATCATGCTCTTCCCAATTGGGAATAACTACATCTTTGATGATGGTTTGGCGAATAAGCATTCCTGCCACCATTGCACCGATTAAAACGCCCACTCCTAAAAATTCTGACAAAGAGGCAATCAAGAGTAAGATAATAAGCGAGCCCATAAATCTGGCAGTGCTTGACTTTTCCCGATCAAAGAATTTAAGCGCAAACGGAAGAACCCACATTCTGGCAATGATAATGGCGACCAGAAACAAGGTAATATCTACTAGAAACCGCGAGAAACTCAGGTGTGTGATCGTTACATGGAATAAAGAAAGAAGTAAAGCTGCTAAAAATAATTCGATGATATCATCCACTGCTCCTGCGGTTATAATCATGCCCCCTATCTTAGATTTGACTAATTTTAATTCATTAAGCAGGGAAAGGGATATAGATTGTGCGCTCACGGATAAACTGACACCGATAATGAGGCTCACCAGCGTACTGTACCCTAAAATAAATTTCATTACTACAAATCCCAAAGTAAGAGGAAGTAAAGTATTAAAAGCAGAAATCAATGCCGATTTTTTGAGATGTTTCGTAAAGAGGTTCAGATTAGTTTCCAATCCCACATAATAAAACAGGAGAATGACACCTAAATGAGCCAGGAAAGAGAGGAGATCTAAATTTTGGGTTGTAAAGAGGTTGCTTTTGAGCAGAGGAATGCTTAAGACGATACCCATGCCAATTTGGCCCACCGCGGAAGGGATGCCGATTCGTTTCAAGATATAGGAAAAGAAATAGGCGCCTACCAGGCAAATGAGCACCATAACTAATGGTTGGACCATGAAGACCTCTTTTTACAGAAGAAAGAATTAGTGGCTATATAAACTTACCTTTAAGAAAAAGAAGCAACTTAAGGATAAGTCATAATTCACACCTCATCCGTCCTCCACTGCGCATCCACTTTCATCTCTCCCAATTGATCTTTCCTCAGGAATCCTTCCCAGGCGATCATGACGCCATTATCTGTGGCTAAATCCAGGGGAACAAGATGAAACGTGGCTCCTCTCTCTTTGCACATAATATTGAGCATCTCGCAGAATCGCGCGTTTGCCCCCACGCCACCCACTAACAATAATTCTTTCTTCTCTGTATGTGCGAGTGCTCGCTCGGCAACCTCAGCACACATAGCAAAACAAGTTTCCTGTAGAGAAAAACATAAATCCTCTTTGGATATTCCTTTGGCAAGCAGCTGTTTTACTTTTGTTAAAATACCTGAAAAAGAAACGTCCATGCCCTTGACCACATATGGTAATTCAATATATTTTCCTTTCTTTGCCAACTGCTCTATTTTTGGCCCGCCGGGGAATCCCAGCTCCACATCACGTGCAAATTTATCCAGCATATTCCCCAATCCTATATCCAAGGTTTCTCCAAGTATTCTGTACTTACCGCCTTCGTACACAATTACTTGAGTATTAACACCCGAGACGTACAAATAGCACGGGTCTTTCAGTTTGTTCCAGAGCTTGCCGATGCTCAGATGTGCACAGCAATGATTCACACCGACAATTTTTTTCTGATGTATCTTACCCCATTCTTTTACTTTATTGTATCCCACCCACAGCACCGGATCAAGTCCTGGGCCGGCAGAATAGGAGATGAGGTCAATATCATTCCAGGTTATGTTTGCTTTATCAAAGGCATGTTTAAGCACCTTCTCCGCTACGTTTATATGATGTGCGGCAATCTCCCCCGGAATCATGCCATGGGAAGTAGAAGTAAAACTATCTTTGACGTTGGCCAGGATTTTTCCATTGCTATCAACAATACCGATGCCAAAAGTATCTCTGCTTTATTTTAAAAGTGCAGTACTTTCAACACCAAGTATGATTAATTTCTCTGATTTTTTCATCCTATCTTTCTAGCATTGCTTTCATTTAAAAATATTTGGACAATTAGAGGGGACATTGTTCTAGTTTAGAACATCTCATTTGATTCAGAAAAGAAAACCTATTGGTTCTGATAATTCCGCAATTGTAACTGAAGATTAGCTTGTATCGCTTCCTGATCCCTAACTAAGACACCTAAATCATCGAATTGGACTACAACAAAAGGGTTCCCATACTTCCGGCGTGCTTGTTCATTGACATCTTGCTGGATTATTCGTTGATAAGAACCATAGCGCTCCCTGCGCCCCATAATCTGCTCTTCTTCAGAAGAACCAGCTGCATACTGAACTTGAAGTTTCATCGCATCAATATCGAGTTGCGAAAAAGCATAATATCTTTTTTCAGGATTAACTATAGCCAGAAATTTTTTTTCCCTCTTATCAAATGATTTCAGGATCGATTGTAAATCAAAATGATGTTGCATAAAAGAATGTAATATCTGTAAATATATAAATCTACTTGCTGCTTGATGCCTGCCGCTCCAAATCCCGTTTCTTGGCAATGGCATTACTTTTTCCGCTTGATTGAGCTGCCGAAATAATTTCATCGGCCAGTGCATCATCAATCTTCATTTTCTTGTTGAACGTCTTCCAATATGCACCTTGGGTCATGTTTCGCAGCGCTAAATCAACTCGCCGCTGCGGTGCAATATCAACTGCTTTAGGATAGCGTGCGCCGCCATATTCGATAGAAATGACTTCTTCCCGGGGAGCCGCATTTTCTACTGCTAGTACTAATGCAGCAATAGGATTTTTCTTTAGTTTTGCTTCTACTTTACCAAAAGCACTTTCGATAATATTTAATGAATTATTTTTCTTGCCGGTATGATGCCCGGAACTGATGAAATGTTTTCGTGCTTTATGGCCGGTATTCATCAATTTGGCTGCCAGTCGTTCCACGATAAAAACATAGGACTTATGAAATCGATTTCCTGCATATCGTGCACCTGTTTTGGGTAAAATCTTCGGATGCAAGGTAATATATGGTGCAATTCCCGTATCACGCACTGTAATTCCGTCTGTGCTCCAGCGATTAAAACATTTGATGTCAGCCATATTTATCTCCTTGCTTTCTCTAATTTGCCGGTCAATAAAGCATTTAAACTTTGATCATTTACTTTGACTACCTGCCATCTTATACAGGGCAGATCTCCTTTGGCCCGCCCCATCTTTCCGCCGATACATTCGATGATAACTTCATCGTGCTCGTTGATCATTTTCTGTGCACCGTCACCGGGCATGAATGCGGTTATCTGTTTTCCGTTCTTCACTAATTGTACCCGGGCGCATTTCCTCATCGCGGAATTAGGCTGTTTTGCTTCTACTTGAATTTTTTCAAGAACGATTGCTTTTGCTTGTGAACTTCCTTCTAAAGGATCATGTTTTCGTTTGGTGAGCCGTTTACTTACCAGTCTAAAAGTTTTACGGCGGGCTATCAATTTGCGTGCTGCACGTAATCCTTGTGGTTTTTTACCCATTGTCCTGCAAAATAAGAGGTTTATTTATAAAGATTTCGACCTCATTTACTGCAATATCCCATCTGCTCATATTCTGCAAGGAGATTAGAGCAATCTTGATTATGTAATTCAGCCGCCATCTTGGTCAATCCGGTTGATTTCAAGGCCGCCAAGAAATTATCCTGGGTTAAACCTTGGTCTAAAAGATTAAATTCAGGCCAAAACATCCTGTTCATAGCAGCACGCTGGGAATTAGGAGTATCATTTTTATCTACTCTGGCTGCCGTCCATTGATCCAGATATTCCAAAAATCCTGCTTCCATTCTTGCTCGTGTTTCAGGAAGCAAAACCTGAGATAAAGAAGTGACCATATTTCTTACAATGTCAAAGCTCTTCCTGTAGATATTCTCACCCACCATATTTATAAGAACATTTTTCCCGGATTCATCGTCAGATAAATTAGGAATCTGGCATGCTATTTTTTCCGATAATTTCTGCTGCCTCCATTTTTCAAATTCTGTCCTGGCATATTCTGCGGTTCCTTCGATGATCATCCCATTGAGCAGATCTTGCCGCATTTCAATCACGTGCCATAATTCATGGGCAACACATGAATCCAAGATCATCTCTGCCTTGTTTTGAGGATTATAATCCAATACTTTCTCTAAGGATTTAAAAAAAAGCATCTCAGTCCCATAAGAATTTAATTTAGAAATAGCATCGTCAGAAAGAGCTGAAACTTTCCTTAATCTTTGTATTGTAACATCAACATATTGATGTAAAGCCTCTTCGCTTAAAGAAACGCCCTTGCTTTCATACCAGCGAGGTAGATGCTCAAGAGATCTTCGTCGAAGATTTTCTTCATTTATTGCTCTGATCTGCCCTAATTGCTGGGGAACCTGGGCCAGAATTCGATTTGAAAAATCAGAGTATCTTTCAATGTACGTAAAAGTGGGCATTTTATATACTGCAATTCCTTGAGTTCTTAAAAATTCCATCACTCGCTCCAGCGAAGCTTCAATTAATGGCCTCATGGAATATTATTCTGAAGTAATATATTTAAACGTTACGAAAGACTAAATTGCCATCACGCCACTTTAACTTCTTTCCCAAAAAACCTTTGCACTGCCCGATTGATAAATTTTAAATTCTTGCCATTACGGCCAATCAATAATCCTTTAGTCTTTTTAGAGCTGTCTTGAAGGATGAAAGCATCCTCTTCTTCTATTGTCCTCTCTACCGTAAGCGGATAGATCAGATTTTTTATAAATTCCTCAACATGGTCATGAAATTCAATCACGCGCACCCTTTTATTAAGTTCCTGTGAAATAGCTTTGATATGCATTCCGCCCTTGCCGATTGCTTTCCCCACTTCTCCGGATGCTACCACAAAATAAATGGTGTCTTCGTCCTGAAAACAATCTTTTACATGAGTGCCAGTGCGCTTCTCCATAACCGAAGATAATCCTAAAACATCCTGATCCAGTTTGACGCGAACCATTATGCATGCAATCCGACGACTGATACCATAAAATTTTTTTTGCAGATAATTCCCATCTCTTCGTTGTTTTGCGCCATGCTTTCTACGGGAACTTTCGCTAACGCAGCATAATGGGTGATATCTTCTTTCATTCTTGCTGGGCAATTACTCGCGAGAAATACTTTTTCTACGGTGCCGCGCTGCAATCCTTTCACTACACTAGCTTGTCCTATGAACACTTTTTTTTGTTGTGCTTTTACTTTGAGCATTTCAGCATTATTATCAGTAACTTGTTTTTGCGCCGCCATTTTTCCCTCACTTCATTTTTGTAACTAATCCGGGCAATCCCGTTCCCAGAGGAACTGGTTGGTTGATCATGACATTCTCCACCACTGATGCCAAAGGGTCTATTTCCCCTTCCAGAGCAGCATTGATGAGATGTTTAATAGGCGTTTCGAAGCTGGCCCTGGCAAGCACGCTTGCTTTTTCGCTCACCACACCATATCGGGTAATTCCTTTTACTTTTCCTGCAGTGCACATGATGTCAGCAACTAGCATAATATGCCGTATGTCAATATTAAGCCCCTGTGCTTCAATAACTTTATAGACTTCATCAATGATTGCCTGGCGGGCAGCTTCTATTCCCAGCACTTCATATACTTCATGAATATCATTACTGACAGTCTGAACTGCATCAACCTCTTTCATTCCCAGAATTTCCTTTAAGTTTGTCCCTGAGGTCAAAATAATATACTCTTCTCCCCGCTTTACCGGCAGAACTTGCTTGATGCCTTTGATCCCTTTGACTTTTATATTTCGTAATTTTTCTTTAAGGTGATAGACTTCCTTTAATTCTTCAGGCTTGCCTTTATAGCTGAGGGTTATCTCGTCGTCAGTTGCATTAGCCTGGAAATTTTTGCTCTTGGGCTTGATTACTTTGACTAATTCTTTGGTTGACAAATCAAAATCTTCCAGAAGCCCGGCATTCAATTTAATTCGCAGCGATTGCTCAAAAAGATTAAATCCATATTCTTCCACCAATTCTCCAAAAGTAGTTTCTTTGATCGTTGCGGCAAATTTTTTGATATTCTCTAAATCACTGTGAGCTTTGACTAAATGGATTTCCATCATGGGAGTTTTAATTTCTTTGGATGCATCAAAGATCTCGATGATCCGAGGAAGTCCCGTGGTAACGTTCATCTCCGAAACCCCGGCAAAGTGGAATGTATCTAATGTCATCTGCGTGCCAGGTTCACCGATACTCTCGGCGCTCACCAGACCAACACATTCTCCAGCATGAACTTTAGCTTGTGTAAACGAAGCTAAGGTTTCATCCAGAATCGTAGTTAATTTTTCCTTGGAAATGGAAGCCGTTATTAAGTCTTCAATCTCGGTTAAAATTTTGGGAGGCAGCTTGTCTTCATATTCTTTAAATAACGATTCGTAATCTTTCATTTTTTTATTCTCCTGTCACCTGATGTACAATTCGTTTGATGTCAATGACTCCGTTTTTAGTTTTCGAGACGTCTAAGCCGTCCTCACCATAGGAGAACTGTACAATTTTACCACTTGCATCGCGTACAGTGCTGTCATATTCCACCTTCAAATCCTGCATAGCATTTGATAATCTTCTATACAAATATCCTGATTTTGGTGTTCGTAGAGCAGTATCCATGAGTGCGTCTCTTCCGGTCATGGCGCCGAAAAAGAATTCCGAGGGAGTAAGTCCGCTTTTAAAATTATTTTTGATAAATCCCCTCGCTTTTGGGCTTAAATCATTTTTTTGGAAATAGCTTAGGGTTCTTTGCCGAAATCCCCGTTCAATACGTTTTCCACGCAGGGCCTGCTGCCCTACAATTGCACTCATCTGGGCAATGTTCAGAGCATTTCCCCGAGCTCCGGACCTGGCCATGATTAAAGCAGCATTCTCACGGATCTGGCGCATGGCGATATCCCCGCTCTTATTTCTTGCCCGGTTAAGTGCTTCCAAAATACGTAATTCCAATGTCTCTTTTAAGCTTCGTCCGGGAAGAGGATCAAGCTTTCCAGCATAATAATTGTCAATGAGTTTAAATGCTTCCTGTTCGGCAGCGCTGATAATTTCTTTAATCTGAGTATTTGTTTCAGGCAGCAGATCTAAATCACCCAGTCCTATGGAAAATCCCCGCCTGGAAAGTACTGCTGTTCCCAATTTAGAAATCTTTCCCAGTACATCGGCAGTAAATTGGGGGCCGTATCGTTCGTAGATATTGCGCAGCATGAGTCCGCTTTCCTGCCCTAAGTTTGCTTTATCCATAAATCCGGATTTCAATTGTCCATTAACAATTTTGACTTCATTGTTGCTCCTGTCTTTTCCGATGAAATTAAAATCAGCCGGTAATAGTACTGAAAATACTTCTTTCCCATCCACTTTGTCTTTATGTGGCAAGGAAGACACATCTGCAACACCGCAGCTGTAGAGTAAGTCAACTGCTTCTTCCCTGGTCAGCACTAATTCTTTGGTAAGCAAATAATTTCCGGTAATGCCATCGTGAATACATCCGACGACGCTCAGACCATAGCGCGGACTGATCAACTGGGTCTCGACCAGCATGAGAATTCTGGCTTCTGCTCTTGCTTCCTCGGTCTGAGGAACGTGCAGGTTCATTTCGTCCCCGTCAAAGTCTGCGTTATAAGGATTACATACGGCCGGATTTAATCGGAAAGTTCTTCCGGGCAGAATTTTGGCTTTGTGGCACATCATGCTCATCCGATGAAGCGATGGCTGCCGGTTAAACAGAGTAATATCCCCATTAATAAGATGTCGTTCAATAGTGTATCCCACTTCTAATTCTGCTAAAATTTCATCTTTGGTTTCATCGGTGATCGTCTTCCGTTTTCCGTCAGGTTTGATAATATAGTTAGCACCAGGGTATTTTTTTGGTCCGTTCTCAACAAATTTACGCAGGTATTCTTTATTCCACTCTGTTACTCGTTCAGGAATAGTGAGCGCCATAGCCATATCTTTAGGGATGCCTACTTCATTTAATTCGATTAACGGATCCGGGCTGATAACTGTACGCGCGGAGAAGTCGGTTCGTTTTCCGGCCAAGTTATGCCTAATACGCCCTTCCTTGCTTTTTATTCTTTCTGTCAGTGTCTTAAGTATTTGTCCTCCACGATGCCGGGCAGGCGGCAATTGGGGGATTTCATTGTCCAAAAAAGTAGCAATGTGATATTGTAATAAGTCCCACAAATCTTCAATGATAACTTCTGGTGCTCCAGCGTTGATATTTTCAAACAATCGCTGATTGATTCGCACGATGTCTCCCAATTTATGTGTCAGGTCGTCCTCACTTCGTTCCCCGCTTTCAAGTGTGATGCTGGGCCTCATGGTAACTGGAGGGATCGCAAGTACAGTCAGAATCATCCATTCAGGCCTGAATCCGTTGACATTAAATCCAATGACGGATAAATCCTCATCAGGAATCTTTTCAAGCCGTGCCCGCAGTTCAATGGGAGAAACCCGCACTTCATTTTCATAGAAATTGTATGGCTTTTCCAGACGGATAGTTTCCTGTTTTTTATCGCAATGAGGGCATTTGTCTTTAGCTTTGTGCTTGGTGACCAGTCCACGTAATTTTCGGCGCTTAAGCTCAAGGCTCTCTTCTTCCCCTTCTTCTTCCATTTGGGTAAGATGTTTCTTCATTAAAGCGTCCTGAATCAGGAAATGGCCGCAATATTTACAGGTTGCTTTGAGTAAATCATATATTTGGCGAATAAATTTGACGTGGATCGCCGGGCGAGCCAGTTCAATATATCCAAAGTGTCCTGGACATTCTTTAAGTTTTCCCCCGCAGGTTTTACAACGCAGCCCAGGATCAATAACACCCAGACGAATATCCATCAAGCCGCCGTCGACCGGATATCCTTCACGGTCATATAATTCCGGAGTAACCACTTTCGCCGCAGCCAGATCGGTCATCTGTTTGGGAGAAAATAAACTAAATGAGATACTACCGATTTTTTTATGGATTTGATATGACATTTTATTTTTTCACCATGTTTGTTTGCATTTTGTATTAATATTTATTCTTCAAATTCAGCTTGGAGTAAATTCCCAAACTGCGCACTTCATCAAGCAGCAATTTAAAGGCATAGCTCATCTCGACATAATTGATGTCAATATCTTCTCCGCACATGAGGCAGTACTTGCGCCGCTTGTAGTGATCTTCCACCGCCACCAGTCCGCATTTCTCACAGATGGGTAAGATGATTTTATCAGAATCAAAACGTTCTTTCAACAAGAGCGAAGCGCCATGGGCAATAAACGTATCTTTCTCCATCTCTCCCAGGCGCAGCCCCCCTTCTTTTGCTTTACCTTCAGTAGGCTGCCGGGTTAATAGCTGGATTGGTCCTCGTGCCCGGGACTGCATTTTATTGGCAACCATATGCCGCAAGCGTAAATAATACATATTTCCAACATAAATTCTGGCCAGCATTTGTTTTCCGGTTCGTCCATCATAAAAAGTTTCAGTGCCATTTTCATGAAAACCTAACTGCTGCAGTTCCTCCCGCAGGTCAGCTTCTTTTTCTCCTTCAAATAAAGTGCCATCAACAAATCTGCCGGCAAGAGCGCCAACTTTTCCACCGATTAATTCAATAAGATGGGATATGGTCATCCGCGAGCTAACCCCGTGAGGCGTGAAAATAAGATCCGGAATAATGCCTGATTCCGAGAACGGAATATCTGGTTGCGGCACTAAGATGCCGGTGACCCCTTTTTGTCCGTGACGCGAGGTGAATTTGTCTCCTATTTCAGGAATACGTTCTTCACGCAACCGAACCTGCACCAGCTTATTCCCTTCATCATTTTCAGTAATGACCACAAAATCCGCAGTTCCACGCTCGCCATGTTTTAACGAGATTGAACTTTCCCTGCGCACTGATGCCGATAGATTATATTCTTCCAAACTGCTTAGGAAACGAGGCGGGCTGGTCCTGCCAATGACGACATCACCTTCATTAAGAGGCGCTTCAGGATAAATGACCCCATCTTCTTCCAGATAGCGGTAATCTTTTTCACTCCGATAGCCTTTTATATCTTTATCCGGAACGCCCATTTCATCCACCAGGCCGCCGGAATAGCGCAATTCTTCTGCGCCAACGGGGCGAAAATAAGTGCTTCGGGCAAGCCCTCGCTGCACTGATGCTTTATTGAGAATAACTCCGTCTTCCATGTTATAGCCGTCGTAGCACATTACGGCAACGATCATATTTTGTCCTGAAGGGTGTTCATTATAGGCAGTAATATCATGTATTTTGGTTTTTACGAGGGGAAACTGTGCATAATGCAGTACGTTCGCATCCATATCCATGCGCAGATGATAATTTGCAGCATAAAATCCCAAGGCCTGCTTTTGATTCTTGCTTCCAATAATCAGCCGCGAAGATTGATTATAGTTACCAAACGGCACTAGCGCCGTGGTAATGCCGCTGATGGAACCGGCGGTAATTTCTAAATGAGTATGCTCTGCGGTAAGTTCATCTTCGTTATAACCCACTAAAGCATTCTCTTCTTCAGCAGCATCAAGATACTCTATCACTCCTTGTCTGGTTAAGTCATGCCAGGTGATTTCCCCATCTGCTAATTGCTTAATTTGTTTCTCGGTGAGTAACGATCTGGCACCCTTGACTACGATGAGTGGGCGGCGCGCTCTGCCTTCATCGGCAAAAATATGCACTTCTTCTGAATCGCTGTCATAAAAAATATTGATCTGCTCAGAAAGTGCTCCTTCGCGCCGTAGATCCTTAACATTTTCTACAAATACCTTGGCATCATCCACTGTACCTATAAATTTGGAATTAAGATATACTTCCACCATTTTAGCCCATCCTTATGTCGAGTGTTTTTAATTTTTCAATCAGATCATGCTCATCTGCACTTTGAGATATAGAGCATAACATTGCCAGATTTTTTCGCAAGCCAATATTAGTCCCCTCTGGCGTTTCAATGGGGCAGATACGCCCGATATGAGTGCAGTGCAGCGCCCGTGCTTCGAAATTTTCTTGTGAGCTTGAAAGGGGACTGACGACTTTCTGCAAATGTGAAATCATCGCTAAGAAGTTCGATCGATCCATTCGCTGTGAAATCCCCTGCCTTCCGCCAACCCATTCTCCCGTCGCCATTGAGGAATATAATCTGGAAGTAAGCAATTTATCCCTGATAATAACTCTGGTTGAAGGGAGTTTTCCCCGCTTAATAATGCGCTGGAAGTTGTAGAGGATATCTCCTACGAGCACTTTAAAGTTAACTCTAAATAAGTCCATGAGCAAATCTCCGCTCATGCGGATGCGCTTATTCATATAATGGTCTTTATCATCAACATTCTTGTTTCCCCGGCACACTTCGATATATTTTTTGAGCATCTTGCATAAATTACGGGCTTTTGCAGACCGGTCTGCTTGCTCCATACCGATATTTGGCAGCAGGAATTTATCCAAAACATCTTTGGTTCGTTCCATACGGATATCTTTAGCCTGTCCGACGCCGGTGCGCTTGGCGATATAATCAATAGCATCGTCCTGAGTTTTAATTTCGATAAATTCAAGTAAATTAAGAAGAATCTCTTCATAATTTTTCTCGCCAGAAATGCTTTTCATGATATCTTCATCTTTGGTCACTCCCAGTGCTTTGAGTATGACAATAATAGGGATATTTTTGAGGCGAGTAAAGGTAAGATAGTAAATTCCATCTTTTTTTCGCTCCAATGAATGGGGAATTTTATAAGAACCACGAGCAGCAAAGAATCGTCCGGTAAATTCTCCCTCTTCCCCATCGACCATAAAGTTGTTGGCTGCTAAATCTTCTACATTGACAATTACCCTTTCAGTTCCATTGATAATGAAATATCCCCCAGGGTCAGTCTGGTCCTCGCCGCGTTTGATAAGTTCCTCACGGCTTAAACCGCTTAAATGGCAGAATTTGCTTTTGAGCATGATGGGCATCTTTCCTACTTCCGCTATGAAATTTTCCCGTTGGACATCATTGATGTAGGTGCTAACTTCCAGAAAAATGGGGGCATGATAAGATATTTTCCGCAAACGAGCTTCCATGGGATAAATAGGCCGCTTACTCCCATCAGCTTCGGTAATTTCAGGCTTGCCCACGCTAATCCTTCCGAATCTGATCTTAAACTTTTCAATATTGTGTGGGATGATAGTTGGTTCCGCATCCTTATTTTCTTCGATGACTTCCTGAAGCCCCCGCTCTATAAAATTATTAAAAGACTGGATATTACTATCTACAAATCTCTTCTCTTCAAAATATTTCTTAACTAAAATCGATCTATCCATCTATGACCACCCTATAATAATGCGTCACTCCAGCAGTTTTGCTGTCGCGCTCAACTTTGATAACGTCTCCCGATTTTACTGACAATTTTGAGATAGACTGATCAATTTTCATAATCTTAGGCAGATCCATCAGTTGTATTTTGTATTTTTTAAGTATAGCTGCTTTCTCAGAATCACTCACTTTTACATGCTTGGGTACCAGTTTGTGTTTGGGGATATCCATTTTGGGGATTTTTGATTGATGTTTTGCGCACTCTAAACACGCATGACTATGAACGGGCCGGACGGGACTTTCAGGCAAAGATGCTTTTGAACCCGCGACCGCTTGATATCCTTGACTTCTTAAAAGTCAAGCGCTCTACCAAGCTGAGCTACCGGCCCAGGACAATAAACGCCCTGGCCGGGACTTTCGTTGAGGTAGGCTTTATGCCCGCCCATTTGATGCAACTTTGTTAAGTTGCTTTCGAACCCGAGTCGGGGCCTGACTGCAATTTGGTGGGCTTCATGCCCGCCATTTGATCACACGCTCAAAGCTTGCGACAGGGCCCCATGCTAGGCCGCTACACTACCAGGGCATGGTATAGTGGAAGTATATCTACATTACGTTTGTCGTCGATGCAGAAAATACCCCGGCCATGTTTTAGTTACAATACTAGGGTTTATTTATAAAGGTTTCCAAAAAAATACAGTTTGTTGTAAGTTGCGCAAAATTTAATTTACTTTGTTAAATATCCTACGCAAGAACATCTTTCTCCGTTGATCTGTAGTTCAGGCCATTCTGTTATAGAGGGTGATTCCAATGCTGATCGATATTCTTCTAATGCTGATTGTTCTTCTAATGCTGATTGGTATGTTCGCTGCGCTACCCTATAGATTCGAGTTTTCTGACATTCTGCCAATGGCGCTGAAGCTGTTTTCCACTTGCTCGGTCCGGTTCCAGAACTTATTCTCAACCGAGAATATCCTGCCAAACGCAGCAGCTCAATCTGCCTAGATTTATCTGTGGGAAATCGATTATTACACTCCTTTGCTACATATGCACATATTTTACCAGCGATATCTAAATCCATTTGAGGGATAAAATATTTCCCATTTATAAATCTTTCTATAATCACCACTATTTAGTAAAAATCATAGAAAAGTTTAAAAATAAATGCCTCTTTAAGAGTATATGCCAGCTGAAAAGAAAGCCCTCATCGCAAGCCATTATCGCATCATAAGGATGGCTTTGGACGCGCAATTATCAGCGCTAGGATATAGAACAAAGCAAGCTGCTGATCTGCCAACTATGTTAACCAGCTGTGCGCAACAAGATTATGATCTTTATTTTATGGATGCTAATTTAAGTTATCCTGATGCAGCCACCGTTGAACCAGCAGAACAAGTTTATCAAGCACTCTATGACCGTGGCCATGAGCGTGGATTAGAAACTCGACTGCATGTCTTTTCGGGCGATGAAGACGCGGTCCATTTAGCGCAAGAAAGAGGATTACAAGCATATCTTAGTGCTGATCTTACTCGAGATTTGATAATAAGAATTGCCGAAAGAAGATAGCAGGGATTAGCATGACTCAATTACGAAAAGCATTATTGGCAACTCATGTAGAAGACTGCGCATTTGTTAAAGCTCAAGGACGAATGCTGCATGGCTATAATTTAGATGTTGCAGCTACAATTGAACAGGCTCTTGATTTATGCAACCAAAAACGTTATGATGCTTATGTTATTGAAGCAAATCTAGGAAAAGCAGCAACTGGCGATATTACTTCTTTGATAACCATTTATCAGCTTCTCAGGAACCAGCAGATAGAAAGGCTTGATAAAAAATTGATAAGTTTCACTGGAACCCAAACAGCGCTTGATGCAGCCGCAGCTTTAGGAATAACGGCGGTCGAGAAAATGGATCTAGGAAGTTATTTACTTTCTAACTTTGGTTCTAAGTAAAAATAAGCCCCCGGCGGGAATTTCAGCAGTTTGCCACGATTTAACTAAGCATATTCATTAGCTTCGTCTCTTAAGTTGAAACGTCATGCGTTTGGCGCAGTTCGCTTCGCCTCTCAGATGGCGTGACATCTGTTTTGAACCCGCAACCTCCCGATATCTTTCCATGCTATGAAACATAGGAGATACAAGTCGGGTGCACAACCGTTATGCTACGGAGGCTTTACGATAAACAGAAAGGAGATGGTTTATTAAGTTTTTGTGCTAAAAGGAGATAGTTATCGTTTTTCCAGAACACAGGCGACGATTCTCTGCTTAAGAGATACTCATTAAAATGAATAGTGGTGATTGAGCACACCTATTCTTTGATATGACTCGGGAAAGCCTGCGAAGGAAAGAAGCTCTTGACTTCCTCATAGGGCAAGTACCTCTTGAGCTTGAACCACTGCTTGACAAAGTTTTGCAGCGCGTATGTTTCTTTATACAACTCGGCTTTCCGCTCATTCAAAATTTTCTTATATACCCGCTGCGAAAAAATATCTTTAGCTTGCTTTAACAGCCAACTCCATTCCTTATCTTTATCAAATTTATTTTCATATATTTTTTCGATCTGCGTTTGCATGAACATTTCCAGTTCTCCTTTATTGACTTTCATTTTCATGCCCTCTTTGACAACTTCTGCGCTGGTGATGGCAATACAATGGACGTCAAAATCCAGATAATAGCGCAGCATGGGAGCATCACGAGGATCTTTGACACAGCGCCACTGCCACCATATTTCTTTCGCTCCGCTTTGATCGATTCTCTCGCCATAATACGTTTCCCAATGATCTGCGCCATCTTCACGATCTTTCCACTCATATTCTTGCAGCCATTCATGCAATGCTTCGTAAAATGCTTTAATATCAAAAATATCTTTATATTTAACCCTAAATCGAGGAACAACTGAAACCAAATTTTTCACTTTTACATTGGGCATGGGTCAAATGAATAAAACCAGATATATAAATGTTTATGCTAAATGCTAAAAGTAGCCTTGGTATATTCTATACATTTAAGTAATTTAACTCAAAATAAAAGATAGATGACATTGGATGAAACGATTATAACAGTGGACGAAACGATTTTACAAGTTTTACCAACGCTGCATACTTTGGATATATTTAGCAGAAAGATATTTTTTCCCATAACTGAGCAGCAGATGGGTTTTGTTGTACCTTATCTTGCTGAATTGGCCGCCAGCGATGTTGTTAGAAATTTCACCGACAAAATCCAAAATTTGCAAAAAAGAGGCGACCAATCCTTGGCCTTGGCATTGTATGGCCACGATTTAATCAGTGAATTATTATCCGGCTATCTTACTTTGGATATTTTTCGCAGGAATCCTCAACTCAATATTAGCCGCACCAAAGCTCAGAAAACTTTAACCAGCGTAGCTGTTTTGTATCAGTTCACTCGTACAATGGGTTACTTTGCTTCGCATGGTGATCCCCAGTATATTTCGTATTTTCCATGTGAGCAATTGCCTTTTCTTTTAGAGTCAAGTTTTGCACATGGAGGAGATATTCACAGCATGGTCGCCGGTAACGTGACCAACCTTGAATATGTCGCTCTTCATGAAATTATAAAGAATGCGCCCACGAGATGGGAATTCTATATAACCACTGACAGCACATCTGTACAGTATATTATCCAAGACTTCGGCTCTGGCATTCGCCATAAAGACGGCCGACCTTTGACTGCAAATGAGATCCCTAAAATCTTTGAGAGCTTTACCACCAAAGGGAGCGGTCTTGGCTTGCGCGTGGCCAGGGATCTAATTCATTCTTTGGGCGGGTATATTGAAGTGGCAACCACCACGGAAAAAGGAACGGTAAAATGCTCCACCCAGAATACAATGGCTTTTGAATGCCCCCCCTCTGGCTTGCAAGGCACGTCATTTACCGTATACGTTCCTAGAGTCCCAGCCGCTGCACAATCGCCTGAGGATCAAATGGCTCCAAATCTTCATAACGCTGCCCCACGCCCAGAAATAATATCGGCTTCTTGATAGTATATGCAATAGAAAGCGGCGCTCCGCCTTTTTCATCTACATCCGCTTTGGTAAGAATGGCACCATCCATTTCGACTAATTGGTTAAATTGGCGTGCCTGCTCAATGCAGTCGTTTCCGGTTATACTTTCCCCCACAAAAATTTTGACATCGGGCTTGGCAACCCGAATAATTTTTTCCAATTCTGCCATTAGATTGGTATTGCTATGCAGTCGGCCGGCAGTATCTATAAGCACCACGTCAACATTATTTTTCTGGGCATATTTAACGGCATCGAAGGCAACAGCAGCTGCATCCGAGCCATAATCATGCTTGATCATTTTGACTCCGAGCCTAGTTGCATGCTCTTCTAACTGCTGAATTGCCGCTGCCCTGAAAGTATCGCAGGCTGCAAGGACAACTGATTTATGCTGTAATAGAAAATACTGGGTTAATTTTGCGATAGAGGTTGTTTTTCCGGTCCCATTAATCCCGAAGAAGGCAATGATTAAAGGTTTTTTGTGCTTCATTTTTGTGATTAAATCCACCGTCTCAGCACTAAGGATTTCAAGTAAGGTTTTCTTTAATGTTTCCAAAATTTTACTTTCCACGTCCCGCGGCAGGGGCTTATCAACTAGTTCTGCCTGTAAATCTTTTTTTATCTTTTCGATGACTTCGACTGAAACATTATTTTCTAATAAAATTACTTCCAGATCCCAGAATAATTCTTCGAACTTTTCAGCTGAAATCGTTTTTGTCGTAATTGCTTGTTTAATTTTGCCAAATAAACCTTTTTCCTGTTCTTCTTCTTTTTCAGATACTTTTTCAGATACTTTTTCTGGCTTTTCTTCAACTTTATTTTCCTCAATAATAACGGCAGGCGCTTCCTCTTTTTTACGGAAAGTGTCTTTGATTTTGTTGAAAAATCCCTTTTTCTCTTCAACGGCTTTTTTATGCCCGGTGATATCAGGAATAATATGTCGGCTATACAATTCTTCCAAGATGGGCAATTGTTTTATTCCTTCACTTTCGCTCATATGCCCATATTCTTCAAACAGATGGATCTCAGCAACATCTCGAAAGGAATCCACATAAAAATTTCTTATCTCATCGGTGATCCATTCATCTTTGAGGCCAAAGACAAAAGCAATTTCTTCCACGTTACTCTTTATCTTTTTGATATCCAAAGACCTGGTTTGATATTTTCTGAATACTTGTAATTCTTCCAGGTGTAATCTTTTTCCTATTTCTTTAAAGTACTTCTCTGAAGGGCTTGATCCGACAGGGGCCACGAGAATCAATTTTTTGAGCTTATATCTCTCAGCCAGCTTCAACGCGAGTAAGCCGCCCATGCTATGTCCAACGATGCTCAAAGATGCTGACGGATGGTCGGCAATCTTTTTTTGAGCAAAAGAGAACCATTCTTCAAAAACAGGGGCAGCAGTGTGCGGCTGATCAAAGGCTAGCACTTCCATATTTTTTTGAAGTAAGAAATCGTGTAAATGCGGTATGAATCCTGACTGGGCATTATCTTCCCAGCCGTGGAGGATCAGGACGGTTTCTTTGGGGGATATTTTTGGGGTAGCAACGGGTTGTTGAACAATGTAAATCCATCCTGGCTGCCAAGCCTTGCGAAGCCTCCAATCTTCTTGAATTGCCTGCTCCCATGTTTTTCCATGAAGCAGGACATTCATTGCCAGTTGTGGGGCTTGATGAGCAACAATGGCAATATGTTTTCCTTTATAATTCTCATAAAGATAATTAAGAAATCCGGCGATTCTTCTTTCTACCTGTACATAGCTCTCACCGTTTGGAAAAGGCGTGTTTACATACTCTGTCAGTTTTGATTTGAATAACTGCGCCTCTTTTCCATTCCAATTTCCATAATTGCATTCACGCAGCCGTGCGTCTTCCCTAATGGGAACTCGTGTCTCAAACGTAAGTTTTGCCGAATCGATAGCACGTTGTAAGTCAGAACAAAAGACAACATCAAAATGATGGTGCTTTATAGTATTCCCTAATTCTTTCGATTGTTGAATCCCTTTGCTTGATAATTGTCCGGGATTCCAGCCAGTGGCAAGATCTTTTTCATTATCAGTGGTGGTGCCGTGAACGAAATAGGTTATTTTGACGCAAGATGGATCTATTTTTTCTTTTTCAACAACTTCTGGCTTCTCTTTTTCTTTTATAACACTTTTTTCTGCTATCTTTTTTTTCTTTTCGAGTATTTTCTTAGACCCTTCTTTCTTTTTTTCTTCTGCCTTGGCTTCTTTTTTCTTGATTTCAGCAGGCTTTACTGTAGGGGCCTCTTCTTTGATAATTTCAACTACTTTTTCTTCTGCTTCCTCTTCTGCTTTCCTGGAAAATATAGAAAGTGCGCTTTTGAGCTTATCCTTGAGTTTGCCGAACATAATAGGGTTAGTTAGAATCCTTTTTTTAAATCTTTGCAGGTAAAATTTATATAGTGAAAGAATCTGTAAATTACCATGGCCGATACTCTGAGTAAAAAAGGAAAAATAAGCCCTTCCTTAATCCTCAACATCATAGGGTTCCTCGTAAGTGTGCTGGGAGCAGCTTTAGTGAGTTTAACTTCCAGCCCAGTAGTAGAAATTGTGGGAGGTGTCATTGTTGCGGTAGGGATAGCTCTTATTTCCCTCTCGAAACATATTGGTTAAAATGGCTTTAAGCATCGTTCAAACATTTGTACTATTCGCCGAAATATTTGGCGCTCTTTATGTAGATAAGAAATTTTCGTTTTGGTATTTTTTATTAGTTCTGTTTACTTTAATTGTATTTGGAATATTGGTTTGAAGTATAATATTTGAATTTCTGATTTCATTAGTTATCTTTAGGAGCATAACAGACATAATCTTGTACGACCACATCACCATCTAATTTAAACCTTTCAGGTAATTTTTCTTTTTGGGGATTGACTTTTTCTCCAGAAGGAAGGATGACATCGGTGACATAATATCGAGGACCTACGGGAACGGACTCACCCAAAAAAGCTGCCATTTGCCTGAATTCTGGCGTTTGCCAAATATCTTCTCCAACATTCTTCCATCAAGCCCATCCATGAACATTTTGAATCCCCCCTACTCTTCTTTCACCTGCTTCTCTACCTCTTTATACAACCTCATCGCATACTGCTGCAATTCCTGCATGACAGCCTGCGCTTCCGACGTCTTTTCAACCACTTCCTGCTTTTGGTGGTGAAGCAGCGCAATGACTTCTGCCGGAGTTCGTTCCACCGTGACATCTGAACCCACGTTAATAATCAATTTGGCATTCTCCTTAAGTTCTCCTTTGACGAAGATGCCGTTGGCCAGAGGCGCTAGAAATTCAGTGTGGATATCCGTCTTTTCTAATTCTTTAATAGCATTAGCAGAAATTTCCAATTCCAATGCCTGTTGGTTCATTTGCTCTATATGCTCGGTGATCTGCTGCATATGCTGCTGGATCATTTGAAATTCCATATACTTTTCTTTGATTTCAGATTCTGTTGCCATATCTGGCAAATATTTAAAGTTTTTTATAAGGTTTTTGCCTCGAAATGTTGCTGGAGCTGGAATATAAATAATGGTGTCTTTTGGCATATCGAGGTTACAGTGAAGAAAAGTATAAATAATCCCGCTTCTGATTCTTAATTTCATGATCCAAACAAAACTTCTGCTCGTTCCTGCCTCAGGCGGTGAAACCGTGCAGTTGGCGCAGCGAATTCATGATATTTTACGTGCAGATTATGGTATGGAAAATCAAGTTGAAATCCTCGAAAGCAAGCGTCGTTCAGAAATTGATAAAGATATGCCTAAAGCACATCGGCATCCTCTTATTAGCGACTATTTTCCTGATGGAGAAGCACAGGTAGATATTGGTTCAAATGAATTGAAAGATGTCATTCGGGGAAAGCACGTAGCACTGGTCGAACACTTATTGACTCCCACCAGAAAGATGTTTCCTGAAGGTGAGCAGAATGTTTCCGTCAATGATCATATAGCTACAGTGCGAGGATTTTTGAATGTCCTTAAAAGTGGAGATACACTGCAAAGGACGTTAGTATCTCCTTATTTGGCCTACGTGCGTTCCCATAGTATTGAAAAATATCGAAAAAGAGGATTTTACCAGTATGATTCTCTGCGGGAGATGCTGCAGGATTTTCAAAGAGGCGGTCTTGATGCCATCAATGTGATTGACCCTCATTCAAGCAAGGCACAGGAAATCGCAGAGGAATTAGGTATCGATTACCATGCCGCCAATCCTTTCCAATCAGCACGAGCCATTAATCCGGCCAAGTTAGGATTATCAGGAGATAAGGCAAAAGAAGTATTGAAAAGGTTGCGCCCATTTCAGGAACGCTTTACAAAATTGAAAGAACATAAAACCCCGCACCTCTATCTTATTTCTGTTGACGATGGCACTGAACGACGAGTGGAAAATTTCATTGAGCGGGCTTACCTGAAGCTTCCTCCCGAGGAAGTCTATGCCTTGCTCGGGTATATGGGCAAAGATCGGGTTTCCTATGCAAATGTACTTTCACGATTCAAATCATTCAGTAAGATTAACGAATCAAATATTGACAAAGAAGGGACATATATCATGATTGATGACATGTATGCCAGCGGCAAAACAACCTCGGTCGTTGCTAAAATATTTAAAGATTTAGGAGCGCAGCGGGTAGAGGTGTGGACCTCTCATGCTGTCACCATGCCCATTCAGTATTTGAGCGCTAACGATCGTTCTTCTATTGATAAAGTGGTAAGTCTGGATACGGTGCCGCAAGATCCTCGACTGGATATCGAATATATTAATTCGAGTGCAGATTTGTTGACGGCAGAATTATATAAGACGCATCAAAAATTGGCGGCGTTAAGATGATCTGTAAGAGAATATTGTGATCTTGGTTCTGTAATCTGTTCTGGCACCTCTTTTGACTTGAATTTATCTTTAATTCCTGCATACGTTGTTTTTCAGAAAGATCTTTTGATGGACGGCGGAGTTAGAAGCTGCGAGCGAAAATAGCTACTGGCCATAGAGAATTCCCAATATGCACCGCCTGGAAGCATTATTAATCCTATTAATCTTGTTTTAAAGTCATTAGAAATCAGAAAATCAATTCCATTGAAGACCAAGCCCATTCCCATAGCAATCCCAAAAGGGCGTGCTGATGTAAATGAAGGTTGTTGCGTTGCTCTATTCTGGATTATTTTTTTTACCTCTCTTTTACGGCAAGTCTCATTTACTTTTTTCGAGAAATAATGCAGAGAAATTCCTCCGGCTGAGTATATTACACCTGAAGCGATATACCCTGACTGAATAAAACGATCATCAAGATTGTATCCTAATAAAATATTATATATCCCCAATCCTAAGACAGCAACACCAGATAGTGAATCAGTAATTTGCTTGCAGTCATACTTATCCCATCCATAATTCCTGTGTGCATATTGCGTTACCTGCTCAAACTGTTTCCAGATAATTTCATCGAGGGAAGTTAAAGGGTTATTCATGACACACCAAAGGAAAATTAATCTTTGAACAAATCAGTTAAATGGATATATTTAAAACTTTGCGTGCTGAATTCCATCAATACTTTTCCACTTTAATCCCTTTAATCCTCTTAAAATGATCTGCATTTCGAGTGACCACAGTATTAATTCCCCGACTCAGCGCAATTCCGGCAGTAAGGCAATCCCCGTCGTCGATGGGCATTCCTCTCTTAAACAAATCGGCTGAAATCTCCGCAGATCTAATCATTCCATTATCATCAAGCTGAAGAACTCGGATGGTTTCGAATAATTCCATGATTTGTAGGTATTTCATTCCTGAAATTTTCCGAATAAATAATCCTCTGATAAATTCAAACATATTAATTTGTGTCGTAAGTAACTGCTGCTCTGTAAGATAAGCTCTCGTTTCCGGAACACCGTTTGCCAAATCGATGAGGAAAGTTGTATCAAGCAGTTTCATATTTTAATTTCTCTTTAAGTTGTTTAATATTGATAGATTTCAATTTTTGCAGATCTTCACGCATTCCGCCAGCTACTTCATCAGATAAGATGCCAAAGAAATCAAGTAGGCTTTTCTTTTTCTTTGCTGTAAGTCGCCGGGTAATCTCTTCCGAGACGATTTCATCTTCTACTTTGTTTTGTGCAAGTAAGCCGTACGCATCTTCCGTAATGGTAATGGTTTTGGTTGCCATACACATACACATATGTTTACTTGTATATAAACATTTTCATCGAATGGCTCTATAGAAACCCTTCCTCTGTAAAATAACCGATTTCTTCCTCTCTGAGA
>CAYOKQ010000013.1:0-31602 GCA_964404595.1 uncultured Methanosarcinales archaeon
AATGATTTATCAAAATGTGCTTGGCAACACATATTAGTACCAATGTAAATATATTTAGTAATTTGTGAATACTCAAATGTTAATGGTTTATGTTTCATTTTTTATCTTCATTCTTCATTTTTGATGCTCCTCTGCTGCGGGGCATTTACGACCCCCATAATCACAAAAAACGCAACAGCTTTTTGTTGCTGATATGGTTTTGCCACACTCCTCACATTTGTAAAATGCTTGGCATGAAGAGGTAGGAATTTCCAGGGGCTGCTTGTGTCCGCATTTGGGACAGGTCACATTTCCCATTAATTTTCTCATCTTTAGTATCACAACAATCAGTTATTTATCCCGCTGATCTTCAAAGCTTTCTTTAATTCTTGTTCATCAAACCCTACAATAATCCTATCTCCAATCTCAATCACCGGTACGCCCATCTGTCCTGATTTTCTGACTATCTCCTGAGCCGCTTTTTGATCGGATGAAACATCAATTTCAGAATACTTTATCTTATTCTGCTTCAAAAATTCTTTAGTCTTTTTGCACCAAGGACAAGTTGGTGTAGTATAAATTTTTATTTGCGACATTGCTTACACCTCTTTATTATAAGACCATTATAAGAGAAAGTGAAACAGCTTTATATAATCATCTCATCTTTCCCTTGTATCATATCATCTTATTTTTCTTTAAGTACTCTAACAACATCCAGTCCCATTACCACATTTAGGACAACTTTTTGGATCTTTTCCATGCGGACATTTCTTTTCAGCCATGTCATTCACCTCGATAGTACGGATTGATATATTGAAACGTCATATACTTTTCCCTGTATCTTTCAAAGATTGTTTGAATGGTTAAACAGAACTTATAAAAACATGTTTTTCTTCATAAACCTATGGCTAAATTAACTTCCTCGGAAAAATCTTTTCTTAAGAGAATTATCCCCCTCACTGCTTTCTTAGGGGGACTGTGCTGTTTTACTCCCATCATTTTGGTATTGTTGGGGTTGAGTTCAGTTTCATTCGCAGCGTCATTATCAAATACTTTATATGGGGAGTATCGGTGGATTTTTAGGGGGGTGGCCTTGGTCTTCCTGCTGGCAGCCTTAGGATGGTATCTTTACAAAAAAGAAGACATTTGTACTTTAGACAAAATAAAGAGAGAAAAAAGAAAGATTATTAATCTCGTCCTCCTTTCAGTAACTGTAGCAGTAATGGTGTATATTATCTGGCTTTATGTCATTGTGGAAATAATAGGAGCGATTATCGGAATATGGTAAGACAAAAAGTAAGTTGGGGGCTAATTTTTCTCATTTCATTAGTTTTTTTTGTAGGCTGTACTCCTCCAAAAGACACTGCTCTTCTCGTTGATCGGCCGATGGTGCCAGCGGAACAAGAGGGAATCCAGATTACGGAAGATGGCGTTAAATACCTCGTGCACCCGGACAAAATTCTTTCGGGCGGCCCACCAAAAGATGGCATTCCTGCCATTGATAATCCTCGTTTTGTGTCGGTCCAGGAAGCCGATGAATGGATTGAGGATAATGAACTGGTGCTTGCTCTTATGTACAAAGGAGTAAAGCGTGTCTACCCCCTCCAAATTCTTGTCTGGCATGAAATAGTAAATGATAACGTTGCTGGCGATCCCGTATTGATTACATACTGTCCTTTGTGTGGATCGGGGATAGCATATGAACGGATGATCGAGATAAATGGACAACGTATAGAAACGGAATTCGGCACTTCCGGTAAATTATATAACTCTAATTTAGTGATGTATGATGGTCGTACTGAGACGTATTGGACGCAGATTGATGGCAAAGCAATCGTGGGAGAGTTAACTGGACAAGAATTGAGCGAGATATCGATTGATACCCTAAGTTGGCGAGATTGGAAAGTTGAACATCCTGATTCGGAAGTATTAAGCCAAGAAACTGGATCCCTCCTGGCTTATGGTCAAGACCCCTATGGCAGTTATTATGAAGATAGTAATCTTTTTTTCCCGGTGGAGAATCAAGATAACAGAATTCATCCCAAAACCGTCATTTTTGGAATCGAAATCAATGGAACATATAAAGCCTATCGGGAAGAGGATCTCATTAAAGCCGGGGTTATAGATGATGTTCTTGATGGAACTCGCATAAAAGTAGAGAGAGATGAGACAGGAATTGTTAAAATAATTAACCTCGATACAGGAGAAGAAATCGTTAAGGAACGCGACTTCTGGTTCGCGTGGTATGCTTTCCACCCCAGCACATCGCTTTATGAAGCAGAATGACCGTGATGAAGTACCGAGCATCATGCTCCATTAAACTCTATAACTTAATAAGATAACTGAAAGAGATATAACAAGAATATGGTCCTTTTTAATCTTTTGGTATCTTGCTGTTCTTGACCAACCAATTTATATACTTAGTATTATTCATCTTTAATCATGACTTTATTCGCTCTTGCTGGTTTTAGCATTAAGGTAATTGGCGAAATTTGTGTGGGGTTTAGTGTTTATTTTGTCCATCAACAAGTTGCCAAAGAGCAGAAAATTGATCGTCATATTATTGCTGCCTTCCATCGCGAAAAAATTCTTGCTTTGACAGGCATCGTTCTCATTGTAATAGGATACCTATTGGAGATCCCATCCAAGCTGGGTTAGAATTAAAAAAATGAAATACTCTCATCTTGAGAAAACTACAAAGCACCTAAAAAAAAGGAAAAAAATTCTTTTCCTCACTACTTCCAATCGCTGGGCTGGCGATAAAGAGAAACCGAAAAGTACTCGGGTAGCTGAAGCATTAGCAAAAACAGTAGGAGAAGAGAAAGTGACGCTTTTAGATGTTCCTGTGTTGAATATTTATCATTGTGAAGGCAATATTTCAAGAGTCAAAGGGAATAATTGCGGAGTTTTAAAAGCACTGCTGAAAGATAAAAGCAAGAATCCATCGGGGAATCATCGTTGTTGGGCCAGCATTAATAATCCCGATGACGAGTTATGGAAAGTATCCAAAGCGTTATTTCAATCAGATTGTGTTGTTTTCTTCGGATCGGTGAGGTGGGGTCAGATGAATGCCTATTATCAAAAACTTATTGAACGATTAAGCTGGATTGAAAACAGGCATAGTACCTTAGGCGAGAAGAACACTATTAAGAACATCGATGCAGAAATTATTCTCATTGGCCAAAACTGGAATGGCTCAGAAGTGTTGAAAACACAGAAAAAAGTATTGTCTTTCTTTGGCTTTAATCTGGTAGAAGAATTATGCTGGAATTGGCAATTCACCGATAATTATAACGAGGAGAGTGAAGATTCTTACCAACAAGCCAACAATAAGTTTGAGAAAGAGATAATTTTACCAATAGAAAAAATAATAAAAAAATAAAAATTACTTCTTCTTTACTTTTTTTCTTTTAGCTTGTGCTTTCGTCATGACTCCTGCACTACAACTTGTACATTTTCCTTTATAGGCATACTTAAAGGAGTTCTTTCCGCACATCAAGCATTTTGTTATTGGCATATATCTTTCACCTCATCTATTTTTTTTGGATAAAATTGATGCTAATCGCCCCGGCATCATCACTAAAGCGATAAGTATCCCAAACAGCAACACATATATCCCTGTTAAAATTTTACCAACCCCTACTAATTTTAACCGTAACAATTCGGAAGGGTAATTCTGAATCTCGACTAATTGTTGGTTTAATTCTGCTCCATCTGGAGCAGCTTCCCGCGTTGCTTTAGACAATGTAAAATAGGAAGACTGAAGCGCATGAAACTTGGCTTCTTCAGTCGCTACCTTAGCATGCATTTGGACTCCCCATACCGCAAAAATGAAGGAGACAACCATTAATACCATCATCACACCCATTATTGGTTTCATTTCCATTGTTTCCACCTCTTTTTCTTGAAAATCTCTTAAAAGATTCCCATTTTAACTTTAATTTAATTACAATAAACTTTATAAGTATTTAAATGCCCACTTACCAAAAGGATAGTTAAAATGAACCATTGCTCGTTTTTTCAAATCAACAGTCTCTTGGGAAAGAAGTGGACATATGCAGTGCTTCAGAAAGTAGCCGGGCATAGAAACCAAAGGTTTAATGATCTCTCCAAAAGCATACCTACAATAAGCCCAAAAATTCTCGCAGAAAAGTTATCAAAGCTTCAAGAAAATGGTCTTATATGCAAGGAGCAGGGGAATACTATCACTGAAGCTGAATGGACAGCCTATAAACTTACTACGAAAGGAAATGAACTCTTGGCTTTGTATGATATATTAAAAGAATGGAGCAATAAGTACTCTGAGAATAACGTTGATTGTACTACCACAAATTGTGCTGATTGCAACCTTCATTTTTAATAGGAAGCTTATCTTCCTTTTTGTTACTGAGAATATAGCTAACGATATCGTCTGATGGTCTTCCACTCAATAATTGTTTTCAAAATTCCAGGTATAATTCCGGTGAGAACAAAGTTCTTATAGATGAGCATCCCATCCCACTTTCCCAAACTAATGACCATGACTCGAGGAGAAGAAGTGTATTCCTCTAAGGTTTCTTCATTTTCAAGATGATAAATATTCTTTACGACTATTTCTGCCTGCTTCTCAGCATTTTGGGCAGTTTTTTCTTCTGCGATGTTCGTTATGTCCCCGGCAGCGAAGATATGTTGAAATCCTTGCACTTGTAAGAATGTATTCACACAAATATTCCGGCGTTCGTTTAAGCTGGTAGAACAAGAGTGCTCCATAAATTTATAGTTTGGTTTTATCCCAGTACACAGAAAAGTAAGGTCCGCAATCCATCTATTTCCTTTATCTGTAATAGATCCATTGTTAGAGGAAACTACCCGTTCATTAAAAATAATCTTGACTCCTTTATGCTCCAGAAATCTTTGAGCATACTCCCTTGCTTTCATAGGGCTTCGTTCTATCAACGCTCTTTTAGCATGCACAATAGTTACCTTCTTTTTTGGATATGCAGTGATAATCTCTGCAGCCAGTTCCACCCCCACTAATCCGCCGCCAATAATCAAAACGTTTTCAGCAGCAGATAATCTCTGTGCATAATCACGCAATTCATCCGCTCTTGCTGCAAAAACCACCTTTTTTTCTTTGATGGGGCTATGGTAAGTTGATCCAGACGCGATAATGAGATAATCGTAAAGAATCGTTTTTGATGCTGTTTTGGCGTTTTTTTCAGTGATGGAAGTGACTTCTTCCTGCCATAATTGCGCCCGATGGAGATAGTGACTATGGCGTACTTGAATTTTTTTCAGATGAGCTGGTTCTATAATAGTCCTCAATATCGAGGGAGTAAACTCAAAATAGTCTTTGGTGTCGATTAAAATTACATCAAAGTCTTTCTCCAGTTTATAGGCAGCGAGAGCTCCTGCAAATCCTCCACCAATAATAACTATTTTTTTCATAAGAATACCAGAGAAAAAATAAAAAAAGAAAAATTAGGCTTTTTTGCTGAGGGCATGCGCTCCCGGTCCGGTAAAATACAAGCTTACTAATCCGGCTACTGCGACCAAATGAAATAAGGTTATCGGCACGGCCATAGGATTAGAACCGATTTGAGGTATTGCTACCGTTACTCCTGCCACAACCATAATGATGACTAAGGGCCACACGGTTGTATGAATTTTATACCCAGCCAATACGGCTGTACCAAAGATAATCTCCGACAACAACAAGATCCATCCTAAGAAAGCTGCTGCCGGAAATCCTAACTCTCGAAGCATGCCAATAATCATTCCCGGATTAGCTAATTTGCTTAGGCCAGGGATGATAAACAACAGTCCCAAAGCTATTCGTAGCACTAATGGGCCGTGATGTGCATTTTTATTATATGGTTCTGATTCCATTATAGATACCCCCCAATTACGTTTTTCTGTAAAAGCAGCGAGGTATCTTAATCTTATCTTGGAATAGTTCAAGTAAAATTTGAACAATAAAACATAACCTTTATATTACCACATGCCTAAATACTACACTATGGGCTATACCGTTATCGCTCCCGTGGGAGATAATCTTGATGCCTTATTCGTAGGTATGAAAGAATTTCCTACTGAAAAAATTTATTTAATCTGTCCTAAAAATAATCTTAAAATGGCACAAGCGACAGAGAAAAAGTTGCGTATTTTTTCCATCCCAGTTACGATCCTGGAAACGGATGGAAATATGATGGAAGGGATATTTTCTCACTTCGGGCAAATTTGTTCTAACCATAACCATGATGATCTTATTGTTAACGTCGCAACTGGTGACCGTCTGAGCACCTGTGCTGCTTTAAGCGCTGCCTATGCCAATGGATTAAAAGCCTTTGGCGTGATGGATAAGAAACCGATGTTGCTTCCGATCATGAAACTCTCTTATTACAACGAATTAACGGACAGTAAATTCAAGATTCTTACTCATTTACATGAAGAAAAATATCTTACATTAACTGAGCTTAACAAAAAAACCGGCATGTCTTCATCCTTGCTTTCCTATCATCTCAACGGAACGTTGCAATACAAAGGTCTTATCAGTTCGCGCCTTGTAGAAGTACAAGAAAAAAATAAGAATTTATTGGTAAAATTATCTTCCATTGGTTCATTACTTTTAAAAGGATATGTTGATTGTAATGCTAAACCTAGTGGAAAGAAAAGTTAATAAACATTAGTTTTAATGCATCATGGACAGGTAATGGCATGAAAAAAGCGATACTAACTTTATTGATATTGTCTGTTTTCTTCTACGGCTGTACACAACAGCAAGGCGTCGATACATCTATCCCTTCATCAGCAAAAGACTCTACTGAGCCAGACTGGAAAACTATCCTTTTAACCGATGTGCGTAATGGGGAAACATTTACGATCAATGACTTTGCCGGAAAAACAGTTTTAGTGGAAAGTTTTGCGGTCTGGTGCCCGGTCTGCACTAAACAACAGCAGGAAATACAAAAATTACATGAAGAGGTAGGAGAAGCAGTAATATCTGTTTCTCTTGATACTGATCCCAATGAAGATACACAAAAGGTACTCGAAGCAGTCCAGGAACGTGGTTTTACCTGGAGGTTTGCGGTTTCTCCTCCGGAACTCACCAAATCTTTGATTAACGAGTTTGGTTCAGCAGTTGTTAATGCTCCCATCGCTCCGGTGATTCTCGTCTGTGAGGATCGATCTGCCCGGCTGCTTGGTCGGGGAACAAAAAACGTTGAAGAATTAAAAACAGAAATCAAACGAGGCTGTTGAGATGGGAATAGTGGATTTTGTAGGCTCTTTTGCCCTAGGATTACTTACTCCACTCACGGCAGTATGTGTCCTCCCCTTGTACCCGGGGTTTTTAGCCTATTTAGCTCAACAATTTCCTCGAAAAGCAGCGAAAAAGCAATATGCGTTATTAGGATTCGTTATCACGCTTGGCGTCATTTTGTTCATGTTTCTGTTGGGAATCCTCTTTACAACTCTCTGGCAAGTTTCTCTCACGAACATTATCGGCATCGTTTCCCCATTTGCTTTTGGCATTTTAGCAATAATAAGTATTCTACTTATTGTCGATGTTGATATGGGGCGATTTCTCCCTAAACTAAAAGTCAAAACCACCAAAAACCCATTACTCAGTGCTTTGGTCTACGGCTTCTTCTTTGGCGCTATTGTTATTCCATGCAACCCTGGGTTTGTGGCGGCTTTTTTTGCCAGGGCTCTATTATTAAGTGACCCTTTCACCAGCATAGTTCACTTTCTTTTCTTTGGATTTGGATTAGGTTTTCCTTTGTTATCATTTTCTCTCTTTTCTGCACGTTGGAATACAACTATAATTCATTTTGTGACTAAATACAAGACCATTATTAACAGGACTGCGGGGATTATCATGCTTCTGATCTCTCTCTATTACCTCTTTTTTGTTTTCCGGGTGTGGGGATAGTTTAATCTTTCAATCCGCTATCTCATGATCACCTCACCAGACTGGTGTTTTGTGTCAAAGAGATACTACTTTTTACAGTCAGAACAGATACCGCTTAGCTCTATCTGAAAATGGCAGATATCATCATCTATCGATTCTTTAAAGAAATCAACATTTTTAATAGTAATGTGTTTTAGTTTGCCACATCTCTCACATTTGAAGTGAGCATGACTTTTTTTGCTATTCGAGTAGATCTTTTTATTGTCGCACATAAAAGAGTGCACTTCACCATCACTTTCTAAAGTGTTAAGGAAACGATAGACTGTCGCTAAACCGATGCGTTGGTCTTTCTTGACGATTCTTGCATGAAGCTCATATGCATCAAAGAATGCAGAGAACTTTTTCAGCTCTTCATTGAGCATCTTCTTTTGGTTGGTCATCCGTCGCATAAGACTTATCAGCTTTTGCTAATATATAAATCTTATTGAGAATGGCTATCAATAAATCTTATAAATAAGATTTGATAATTTTGTGTAATATGGAGGGATTTACTATGAAACATACATCTTTGATAATAATAGCTTTAATCGGATTGTTGGTTGTAGCAAGTTGCTCTGTTCCACAAAAGACAACTCAACAAGCAGTGCAGAATGAAAAGATAAGCGTGGCTACGACATTCTGGCCACTCTATGATTTAACAAAAAGTGTTATGGGTGATAAAGGAATAGTATATTCAATAGTTCCAGCTGGTGTGGAACCGCATGATTATGAACCAAACCCCGGTGATTTAACAAAATTATCTGATTCCGATGCGTTTGTTATTATGGGAATTGAATTTGCGGAGTTTGAAGAAGATTTGAGAAATGTCAACCCCAATGCAAAGATTATTTCTGCCAGTACAGGAATCTCATTGTTGAAATCTGAAGAGGAAGAAGAGCATGAAGAAGAGGAAGCAGAAGAAGAAGAGCATGGACATACAGGGGAAGACCCGCATATCTGGCTTTCACCCAAAAATGCGCAAAAGATGGCACTCAATATTATGGTGGGATTAGTAGAAGCAAATCCAGCTAATGCTGAATATTACTTGCAAAACGGACAAAAACTTATTGATAACCTGAAAGCATTAGATCAAGAGTTTAAAGAGGGTCTGGCTTCCTGCGATAAAGATGTGATCCTCGTAAATCATAATGCTTTTTCCTATTTGGGAAGGGATTATGGTTTTAGCACGATAGAAATTAGCGGTTTGGAGCCAGAAACAGAACCAACACCAAAACAGCTAGCTGAACTGATTGAGGAAGCAGAAGAGCACAATATAAAATATGTGTTCTATGAAGAATTGGTAGATTCAAGGATTGCCAGAATCATTGCAGAAGAAGTTGGAGCGCAGACGTTGGAATTAAATCCTCTTGAAGGGACAAGCGATCCATCTGCAACGTACTTCTCTTTGATGAGAGAAAATTTGGCTAACTTAGAGGTTGCTTTGGAGTGCAGATGATGAAATCACAAAATGACGCAGAACCAAAAAATAATGGTCTTATAGGGGGGCTGGCAGGAATGGTGCATCTTGTTGGCTGCCCAAGCCATGGATTAGCGGCAATATTAATAAAAACAAGCTTGCTTCCAGCAACTTTAGCTGCACCATTGATAGTCGCCCATGAATAGGTTGTAGATGGTGTTTCGACTATGGTAGGAACACTTGGTTATGATGCACAGCAATCCCATGAATTGGCGCACACTGCAGTAGATTATGGAGGTTGGGCCGGTTTAGGAATTGCAATGTATTTAAGTGGAAGAACATTTTACAGACATATAAAAAAATCAATGGTTGTTTCACACGATGTCAAATAAAAATTTAATCTCTGTTTCTTCCCTTTCGTTTTCTTACGCACAGAACAAAGTACTGGAGAATATATCATTTGAGATTAAAGAGCATGATTTTATTGCTCTCATTGGCCCAAATGGTTCTGGAAAAACAACCTTAGTTAAACTTCTTTTAGGACTCTTGACTTCTTCGCCAGGAGAGATTACACTTTCAATTCCTAAAAGCAGAATCGGCTATGTTCCACAACGCTATACCATTGACAAAAATTTTCCCGGAACTGTGCAGGAGATTCTTTCATCTAAAGATGGAGAAATAGTCAAACAAACCGGAATCAAAGAGTTGCTCCCTAAAAAATTTATCAGTTTATCAGGTGGACAACAGCAGAGGGTGCTTATTGCGTTGGCACTCCAGAAAAATCCACTATTGCTTATTTTAGATGAGCCAACTGCAGGGGTTGATATTCAGGCACAGCAGGAATTTTATGATTTATTAAAACAGTTAAATAAAAATGGAATTACAATTATATTGGTTACGCACGAGGTAGGCGTTCTTTCTTCATTGGTGAAAAAAGTCCTGTGTATCAATCATAAAATCTGTTGTATGGGAAATCCAGAGGAAATGCCAAAATTATTGAAACAGATGTATGGTGAGCATTTCATCCCCCATCACCATCGCGGAGAGCATCACCATGATTGAATTTCTAAATTATGCGTTTATGCAGAAAGCATTGCTCGGCGGTATTGCGGTTGCGCTCTGCTGCGGATTGATCGGTCCATTTTTAGTGTTGAGAAGATTATCATTATTGGGAGATGGATTGGCTCATTTGGCATTTGGCGGTGTTGCGTTGGGATTATTACTGGGGGTCAATCCGTTAATCTCTGCATTGATTACCGTTGTACTTGGTAGCTTTTGGGTTCGTTCTCTTGTGAAGAAGAATGTGTATGGAGATGCAGCAATAGCATTGTTGCTTTCTTTTGGTGTTGGTCTAGGAATAGTGATCATTGGAATTGTCAGAGGATTTAATACCAGTTTGTATAGTTATCTTATCGGCAGCGTATTGGCTTTAAGCGTTCTTGATATTGTTTTGGCATTTTCTCTTTTAGGTGCGACCATTATGTTCATGGTGTTCTTCTACAAAGATATGTTCCATTTAACCTTTAATGAAGAATTAGCGCAACTATCAAGAAAGCAAGTAAATATCGCAAATATTATCTTTACGATTCTTGTAGCGATGGTTGTGGTTATCAGTATCAGAGCAGTAGGAATATTGTTAGTTTCTGCTCTTTTAGTCATCCCGACATTAATTGCGCTGAATGTGGCGAAATCGTTTAAGCAGACGATAATAATTTCATCTATTAGTGCATTAATTGCTGTTCTTATTGGGATAGTATTTTCGTTTCTTGTCGATATTCCACCAAGCGGATCTATCGTTTTACTCTTGTTTGTAGGATTCTTTGGAACACAGTTGTATAAAAAAATCTCTTGAGCCCCCAAAATCTCGCAATAATCTTTATTTGGGCAAAGGGTTTCTAAATTTTATGTCGGTGCGAGGATACGCCAGCTCTACCCCCTTGGTTTTTTTAATTTTTTCAAAAATGTCCTTGGTGATTAAACTTGAGAATTCCTGAACTCGAGCAGCGGGAACAAAATAACGAACATAGACTCCAATTGCACTGGTTTGAAAGTAAGTTCGAACATAAGGCTGCTCGGGAACTTTGTGTTTAAATTCCTGAGTGTGCTTACGAGCTGCCATCAAGCTAATTTTCATGGCTTTGGACAAGTCACTTTCGTGAGTGATAGGGGAAACTACCTGATCAAGCACAAATTCATGATGAGAGGTATAATTCACGATATTCTGCTCGAATAAGATCGAGTTAGGCACCATGATTATCCGCCCGGAATTTTCTTCCCCGCTCACAATCCCTCCGACCTCATTCAGATTTATATGAGTAAGAGTAATGTCAGCAACATCACCTTTTACATTGCCGATAATAACCCGATCGCCAATCTGAAATGGCCGCCTGGTTACCACCATTATCCACGCAGCAATACCCGTAATCGGTTTTTGAAGAGCCCAGCCAAGTGCCGCGGAAAACAGACCCAGCGTTAAACCTAGACCAGTCCACGATCCTACATAAGAAAAAATACCAAAAATAACTAGGAGAATGATAACGAGGTAATTAAAGATTCGAGTAAATAATTTAACATTGGTAATTTGTTTCTTATTTTTGGCTCGCCGCAACAAACGGCGATGCACGAAAGCCAGTATAAGACGAAATAAGACGGCGATAATAAAAATAACGGTAAAAGTACGCAAAAGCTTCATTAGCACTGTAAAATCTATATCCGGGAGCGACACCATACTTTCCTAAGAGTAGTTTCCTATATATAGAAAGCCTATATGCCTCTTAAACGCGGCGGTGGATCAAAATGGAGATAAGAATTACCTTCTGGTCAAACAACAAAAAAAAGAAAAAAAAATTATGTCTGCCGACATGCTTTGATGGTCTTAACTGCACATTCTTCCACTAATTTGTAATATCCTTCCTGCTCAAGGTAATTGTGCAATCCTTCGGTAAAGCTGCTTTTTCCTGCCACTTGTCGGTATATTCCTTCTCCGGTCTCCCCTTGCTGTAAACGACGGGCTATGCCCTGTAATGTAGCAGCATATATCAAACGTGCCTCAGCAGCAGGAATTCCCAAAGCCCTAATCTTGTGATCTATTCCTTTTGCTAGCAGGCCCGTATCGCATGCGATCCAGGTTCTATCTGCAAGCAATTCTTCTGCGACTGATATTGCTTTAGGACCAAAGAGGTATTTGACAACTGCAGAGTCTTCCTCACAGCATCGCGAGCCCAGAGTATACGCTGCAATTTCATCTGCAACAAAAATGCCCGTCATCACTCTTGCTATTCTAGAGGAGGGCAAGATAGCTTCAATTTCGGCAATACTTTTTCCTGCTGCCAGCGACAAGACCAATTTATCATCCAGACACTGCTTTATCTGCGCACTTACCTGCTGCAAAGAGGATGGCTTGACTGCAAGTACCACAATTTCGGCTAAACTTGAAGCATAGGCATTATCGGATGTAATCGTTAATCCCTCATACTTACTTCCCAATTCTAAAAGCTGTTCCTCATTACGCCTGGTGGCAATAATATTCCTGTGCCCTTTTTGATACAAAGCATCTACTATTGCTGAACCTAAATGTCCTGCTCCGATAATAGTTATCTTTTTATCGCGAACAAGGAATATCACCACCGATGTTTTCGAAAGCAGCAGCGCTTCCTCCTTTCATTGTTTCCATTCTTTTGTCCAAGCTCATGTTGTATACCTCCATAGTTTTAAAGTAATGTTTTATTTCTAAAAAAGTAAAGACTAAAAATCAGGGGCGCTTATTGTGCCGGTGCTGGCAAAAAAGAGATATAACTAAGTGTACTTAAACATAAAAATTTCATCAAATCAACGTTATGCGACATAATCTATGCAAAATAAAAGAAACTATTTAAAACTTACGCACACAAAACAAATATTTAAATATTTTAGCTTCTCTTAGCTCTCCTAAATGCCTAGAATCAAAAAAAGAAGCAGTAAAACCGGCCTTCCCCCCGGAACAGTCGTCCACATCGGCGAGCGAAAAACTGCCCAGCCCCAGATCACCATTTTAGACTATAACCAAGATGGCGTTGAAGAAAAACAAGCGCTCTATGTCGAAGAATGCTTTCCATTCAAAGATAAAGAGTCGGTGACCTGGATCAATGTCGAAGGGCTGCACCAGACTGAGATCATCAAAAAGATGGGAGCACATTTTGGCATGCACCCTTTATTACAGGAAGATATCGCCAACACCGAGCAGCGGCCCAAAGTTGATTATTTTGAAAATTATATTGTTATCATTGCCAAAATGCTCTTGTTTGATGAAAAAGAAAAAACAGTGGTGAGTGAGCAGGTGAGTCTGGTACTTGGAACCAATTTTGTGATCTCATTTCAAGAGGGCGTACGCGGAGACGTGTTTGATTCTGTCCGTGATCGAATTAGAAAAGGCCGGTTTGCCAAACGTGGAGCAGATTATTTGATGTATTCGCTGCTCGACGCGATCGTTGATAAATATTTTGACATCCTTGAAAAATTGGGAGAGCATATAGAATTTTTGGAAGAAGAGTTGATCAAATCGCCTACAATCGAAACACTCCAACAGATGTATCATTTAAAGACAGAGATGATCTATCTACGAAAATCCGTATGGCCGCTGCGCGAAGTGCTTAGTAGTTTGCAACGTTCGGAGACCCATCTCATAGATAAATCCATTCATTTCTACATCCGTGACGTCTACGACCACACGGTCCAGGTCATTGATACGCTTGAAACTTTCCGCGATATGCTCTCGGGCATGCTGGAAATTTATCTTTCGAGCATCAGCAACCGCCTCAATGAAGTCATGAAAGTGCTGACCATCATCAGTACTATTTTTATTCCCCTCACTTTTATCACCAGCTTGTATGGGATGAATTTTAAGTTCATGCCGGAGATAGAGTGGAGGTGGGGCTATTTTGTAACTTTAGGTATAATGATCATTGTAACTGGATTTATGTTGTATTACTTCAAGAGGAAGAGATGGCTGTGATCTTAGATCTTTGTGTAAATTTTGAGGTAGAAGATTTATAAATAACCTCTGGTCTCAAAGGAAAGTGGAAATGTAGGGAATAGCTTCCCTGAATCCACTAGAGCAAAAATAAAACCAAAAGCAAAAAACATAAAGTATCGGAGGCTAACAATGGGATTATACCAACACGTGCGGCAAGCATGGAAAAAACCTACGGAAACGTTAGGAGATTTATGGAAAGAGAGGCTGGTGCAATGGAAAGCAGAGCCAGCAACACACAGATTAGAACATCCAACCAGAATCGATCGGGCTCGTTCTGTAGGATACAAAGCAAAGCAAGGTTATATAATAGTACGACAGCGCATTCTGCGAGGCGGTCACAATCGTCCTAAAATTCAGGGCGGACGGCGATCCAAGCATTCTGGTCAAGGCATGGCACTGCGAAAAAGTTATCAGGTCATTGCTGAAGAGAGAGCGCAACGGGAATTTGTGAATCTGATCGTTCTCAATTCTTATTGGGTGGGCAAAGACGGAGAATATATCTGGTATGAAGTTGTTTTAGTCGATCCGGATCATCCAGTCATCAAAGCTGATCCAAAAATTAATTGGATTTGTGCCAAGAAGCATGCCGGTAGAGCTTTCCATGGAAGAACCTCAGCTGGAATCAAGAGCAGAGGAATGCGCTTTAAAGGATCTGGCTTTGAGCATTCCAGGCCCAGCAGAAGGGCGGATGCGAGAAGGCAATAGGTTTTTCTCTTTTTTTATTTTCTTGTTTTATTTTTTTTTCTTATTTAATAGAGATTATCAATAGCATCACCGCAATTCTTTTATAAAAGTGCTAAAAAGATATGTCCTATGATAAAAATCAGCCTTGTTTTCATGATTATTTTTATAGTAGGTTGTATGCCAGACCTTACTGGAAGTGTCGTCAATTCCTTCCTCCAAGACCAAGGTGATATCCAACTTTATTTCTGCCCGCAGGAAAAATGTGAAGATGAATTCCTTGCCGCATTAGAGAGCGCCAACCAGAGCCTCCACTGCGCTTTATTTGAAGTTGAATTGGAATCATTAAAAAAACTCTTGCTGGAAAAACAGCAGAAGATTGATGTCAAAATAGTGACGGACAACGATTACTTACAGCAATTCAATCATTCTTTCGTCAAGGCAGATTCCTGGGGATTGATGCACAATAAATTTTGTATTATTGATGGCAAAAAAATAACTACCGGCTCTATGAATCCGACCTTCAACGATGCATATAAGAATAATAACAACTTGTTTATCATCCAATCAGCGTTGCTGGCGCAGAATTATGAGGATGAATTTCAGGAGATGTGGAACGCAGAATTCAAAAAAGGTGCGCCAGTCAAAAATCCCACTCTCAAAATAAATGACATCGTCATCCAAAATTATTTCTGCCCAGATGATCTATGCGCCGAGCACGTTAAAGAAGAATTACAAAAAGCACAACAATCAATCTATTTCATGACTTTTTCTTTTACCCACGACGGCATCGCCCATATACTCTTGCTCAAACAGCAAGATAATCTTGATATCCACGGAGTGATGGAAGCGAGGCAGGTGACAGAGCATTCAGTATTCAAAGTGTTAGAATACCAAGGCTTTGATGTACGCAAAGATGGCAACAAGAACAACCTGCATCATAAAGTGTTTATCATCGACGAGGAAGTGGTGGTAACAGGCTCTTTCAATCCCACGGCGGGAGGGAATGAACGAAATGACGAGAATGTGCTCATTATCCGCGATGAAGAGATAGCTCAAAGATTCGTGCAGGAATTTTGGAAGGTGTATGGTGAAGGGCAGAAAGATGAGGGAAGCGCTGGAATCAAAGAATAATCCTAAGATTTATAAAAGTCAAACTGATTTAAATAGGGGAGTTGGCAATCACATTTTTATGAATACACCAGAAATATTAGGATATGTATTATTAAGTGCTGCTGCTTATCCTCCAGTTACAATCGTTGTAAATACAATCTCAATGATTTTGAGTAGACAGATAAATTCTCAATCAAGTCTTGATTCTGAGATTGAGAAAGAAAAAAAGAGATTAGGTCTTCAAGATGTAGGAATAGAAGGAAAATTGGTACAAGGCATACGTGGTAGATTCTATCCTGTTGCTGATCATTCTTATGTTATTGAAATGGGAGGATTTTGTGCTAATACAAGCACCGTTAGACATGAAATAAACCACATAAGAAGGATGGAAGAAGGTAAAAGCAAACTAGTAACTTTTGATGTTAAAAGTAGTCCAAAGATGTTTGATATTTTTAAATATGCATATTCATCCGAAGAACTTTCTTCCATCTTATATGAAGCATTTAGAATTAAGATATAGGTAGTACCATTAAAATTGGAAAATCAAAATGAGTTACGCCTTGGTACATACTTCCATTATCCAATTACAGCACAAAAGCATAATTAAAATAACCAAAGCAGGAAAATCACAGCTATGCTCCTTAAATTTGAGCGCAGATCCACAGCTTTAAAGATCGATACCGAAGTGGTCACCACCGCCTGGCTCGTGCAGATGTTTAATGAGAAGAATAGTGTCGGACGGGAAATATTAAATAACTACCTTGTTTTACATGGAGCAGAGCAATATTATATCTTGGTGAGGAAATATGATCAGCAAAAAAGAACAATCCCAAGCCAGAGTACTTCTATTAAGTAGTTACTCACGAAAGATTTATAAACCGAAAGTGATTTTGAGCTTATTACCATGTTTCGAAGAGCTCTCGTAGGATTAGGACTTGTTGCAAAACTTGCCGGCTGTGGCGGTAGCGAAGCACTTGAACCTCGAATGACTGGACCCGATGATTTTCTTTATTGTGCAGAAAAAGTACGAGACGAATTGCGTGAAGAGTTAGCATCTGATAGAAAAAACTATGTAGGAACATACTGTGAACTATTTACACTCGATTTCATGGATCGTGCAGAAGCATGCTTAGATGAATTTGGCCCTTATCTTCACTCTTGTAGAGCTATTGATGTAGCAACAGGAAAATTAAGTGACTATCAGCAACAAGTTGATACATGTGTAGCAAATGTCCACGTTGGAGGCAATGAATTCTATGGTCTTGCAGCTGAATGTACCGCCTATTGTGTAGAAGAAGAAAAATGTGAAGAACTATCAAGTAGCCAGTCAGCCCTGTGGAATCGCCAGAGGTGATTTTTTCACACCACTCTTTTTAGTCTATGTAATCCATCAATCTGAAGATAAAAGTCCCCTTGCTGGTCAAACAGACTCTTATCACCTGTTTTTTGTTGATACACATCGTTAAATATTTCTAAAACTGCAATAGGAGAATCTTTTTTTATTTCTTATAAAATAACTTTAGTAGCTTAAGCTTAAATATCTTTCGACGATTAAATAAAAAAACAGAAAGCGGTTAACTCCCCACGTGCCATTCCTTTAGTCTGCCCTCAAGGGTACAAAATCTAAAAAAATCACCGAATTACCGAGACCTTTTTATACTATTATTAATGTTAATATTAATTATTTCAAAAATGGCAGGACTTAGCAGTTGTCTTTTAATTGTAATTATGGGGCTTTATCTGGAGTAAATATGGAAAAAATAATCGAACTCAACACTTTCCTCAAAATAAAGAATCTTGCGTCCACCGGAGGACAAGCCAAAATACTCATTCGTTCAGGCGAAATTCTCGTGAATGGAGAGGTTGAAACCAGAAATAGACGAAAATTGCATGTAGGAGATAAGGTGAGTTATCACGGAAAAGTGTATGTAGTGGAAGAAGGGATGATGAGATAAATCCCTAAGAATTATCAGCTGTTGCCAATAACTGTCGGGGTAATTTCACTGGAGGATGGGGAAGTTGGGTTCTAAAATAATTGCTTACAATCTGAAATCCAAATACATTATTTATAGTAGAGTGGCAAAGTAATTGAGAATCTTTGAGAAAGCTCATTAGCAGCCCTTTCTTATTATCAAACGTTATTTTTTGAAGAAAGGGCAGGGTCTGGACACCAATTTTTTTCGCTAATTCTTGCACCAGCAGTTCATATTCGATGACTGTATCATTTAAAATCTCTTTAAACAGAAATTCATCTTTTTCATCAGTGCAGAGATATAGATTCATCTTCCTTCTCTGAGGGTCATGGAGTTGTTGGGTTATCTTCATGTTTACCAATTCTACTTTTTCTCACCCCATCCCATCCAATATTTCATGTGCATTGGTCGCATTCAGATATTTCATGATCTCTTTATTCTCCTTGCGCAGTAGAAAATTCATCTGTAAAGACTTTTTTTCTTCATTACTTACCCTGGCTAATTTATCCGCCAATATTAATCCATAAGGATACCCTAAGAACAGCGCATCACGGGAATTGTGCATCAAATGAGGAAGTACTGCCGAATTTCCTTCAAAACGAAAAACATGTTTCGCTTTTTCATGCAATTTGACAAAGTAAGTCCTGCCATCGACATGATATTGCCAACAGCCACTACCCCCTATTTTATTGAGCAATAGCATCGGATTATTTCCCGAGGTGGTAAACAAAGAGCAAGTCTTGGCCAGCGCGCTCACAGACGAGGGAAGTATGGCCAGATACTTTTCCTCATTTTTTAAGGTCGGTTCGAGCACTCCATCTAAGACCACCTGATCAGCGTCGATGGATGCAGCCAATTTTAATTCCGCAAACCGCCTGGCCATGATGCTCACTGCGGTAATAGGCGCACGCTGCATTCCCATCCGAATGGAAGAATCAGTAGATAAGATGGCCAAATCTTTTTCTTCGATAAGTTTCTCGCCATCGACAGGAAAAACCATAGAATCGTAGAATATTTCTTGCCCATCATATCGTGCTTTGACCAAAAGATAAAATTCATGCTGTATCCTTTTTAGTTTAATGTCGCCTTGAAAAAAGATGCCTGCCACCCGAACAAAACTCAGGCAGAAATTTCCAGTTGCAATCAGATCGGCATGTCCCCCATCGACAAAAGCAATTGTCTTTAACTCTGCCGAAGGCAGAAGAGGAATAAAACCAGCAGGATCACATGGCAAAGCCGAAGAATTAAGCAAAATCTTGTCTTCAACAGGAAATGAAGAAAGATATTCTCTAACATGACGCCCTAATTCAGGTAGCATACTCTGATTATATGCAGAAAGGTTTATATAGATTATTATAATTTTATTATAGGAATAACATGAATAAAATATTAATCGTAGTAATGATGGTTTTGTTGGCAGTAGGAATTGTATATGGTGTAACCTTAACTGCTGAGGCTGTTGAAAGCGTCACCGTGCCCACAGCTGCTTTGGGAAGAGTCTGCATGGTTGATTCTGTTACAGGAGATTGCACCGATACAACTGGAGAAATTTTATTTGGAAACGCAGTAGTGATTAGCCGTGCCAATGGTGATAATATAGGATTAGTATTAATTCAATTTGGTGGCCAGCTCTATCGTAGTGTTAACTTTGGCCCGGTGTATGAATATACCGCCACACTCACGGATGGAAATACTGTTACAGCAACAACCCGGTCTTTGGCAGAATTTGAAGGCAGGATCGGAAATTTGGAAGTGGTGAGAATAATAGGGATACAAGGAACACTTTCACAAGTTCTTGAAGATGGAAATGAAGTGTCTACAACTGGGGAAGTAAGGGTAATCGAAGATGACTTAAAAGGGCCAAGAGAAGAACCTATTCCCGTTGGAGAATTTTATGTAGAGTATGAAGGGCTGGTACTTGAAGATTCAGATGAATGTGGACCATATAGTTATCTTGACGAGAGCGGTCAGCCGGTAAAAGGAATTTCAACCAGAGAGTGTGTCTCACAGCGAGGAGTCATGACTGCAGGTGAATATACCGATCTTGAGCTAACAATTCACGTACCAGGCGGCGTTAGCGATCTATATAAGCTCACGGAAATTACGGATACTACCAGTTTCGAATGGGTACCAGAATAAAAAAGAGGATATGATGATAAAAAGAAAAGAGATTTTCAAGATTGCAGCAGGCCTCTTAATATTATTGCTTCTGGTTGCCTGCACTGGACCACAATCTTCAGACGATGAAACCGGGAAAAATGTTCTTATAAAACAGGTAGAACCTTCTCAAGTTGTACTGCCACAAGTAGGGCAAGCGGTGGGTCCATTGGAAGTTGAAGGAAATGTAGAAGGGTCTTTTCTTGCTCAGATCATGAATCAGATGGTCGCTAAATTGAAAGGAAATGCAAGTTCGGAATAATTACATAAAATAAAGAGCCCCAGCCGAGACTTTCAACCCTCACTACCTTGAAAGCAAGGAACGTAGTGAGTATGTTTGAACTCGGGACCTCGTCCTCATTGGCATAGATACCAAGGACGCACGCTACCGCTGCGCCACTGGGGCAATTATTGAGCAACAGCAGGGTTGTTTTAAAAATCTTTCTACATCTTTTCCTCACAAAAATAGCAAACATTTAAAAGTAGCCCCTTCTATTCTTTAGAACATGAATACCAAAGGAATTACTTTAACACCAGAATTTGAGAAAGCAGTGCTGGATTTGGGGTTTTCAGAGTTTACTGAAATTCAGGAAAAATGTATCCCTTTAATTCAGCAAGGCAAGGACGTCATTGGTCTCTCATACACCGGCTCAGGAAAAACGGCGGCTTTTGGCTTTCCAGCCCTTGAAAAAGTGGTGCCCGGAAAAGGCATACAATTATTAGTGATTGTTCCAACCCGCGAACTGTGCAATCAAGTCGCTAAAGAATTTCGAAAATTTACCAAATACAGAAAAACATACATCGTTGAAGTGTACGGTGGTGTTTCCATCAGTCCTCAGATAGACCATTTGCGCCGTGCGGATGTGGTCGTAGGAACTCCCGGAAGACTGCTCGATCATCTTTCCCGAAGCACTTTGCATACTGATAATATTAATATACTTGTTTTAGACGAAGCTGACAAGATGTTTGAGATGGGATTTATCGAAGATATCCAGCAAATCATGTCGGTTATTCCAAAAAATAGCCAGAAACTTCTTTTCAGCGCTACCATGTCCTCAGATATTCTTAATTTGGTCAAGAATTACATGCATAATCCGGAAAAAGTGAAAATGCAGGAGTATGTCGATAAAGATAAATTGCTTCAGCATTATTATGACGTCGATCGCAGAAGTAAATTTTCATTATTGGTTCACATCATTAATAAAGAAGCCAAAGGACTCGTATTAGTATTTTGCGGAACCCGCCATATTGTTGATTTAGTCACCAGAAATCTCAATAAACAGAATATAAGAGCACAGGCGCTTCATGGAGGCATTTCCCAGCATCGACGTAATGAAGTTATGGATTTGTTCCGCGATGGCAAATTAGATGTATTGGTGGCAAGCGATGTCGCTGCTCGAGGGCTTGACATTAAAAATGTGAATTTGGTCATCAATTATGATATTCCCAAGACCTCTAATGAATATGTTCATAGAATAGGAAGGACTGCCAGAGCAGGAGAGGAAGGAAAAGTAATTTCATTATTAACTGCCGAAGATTACGATAATTTCCGTAAAGTTCTGGAAGATCGATCCTTATTAATCGATCAATTGCCTACGCCCGAGTTTGAACGTGTGCCATTTACCAGGCCGGAACAATCTGGATCGAGATTTGGTGGTCAGCGGGGTTCATATGCACAGCGCAGCGGTCAGCACGGCCAGCGGCATGACGGATCAGGACAGCGATCTTTTAGCCGCAGTTCTTACGGAAGATCATCTAGCTACTCACCTCGGGGGCCATCGAGGGCATCAAAAGCAGGTTGGAGAGGGAAGTAGATAAAGATTCAGTCTTTTCTTGAGGAATTTAGTATACTTCTGCATATTCTCCTTAAAATCACCTTCATGAACTCAATAAAAACATCGATGATGTTTTAATAGGTTTTGCAGGCTATGTTATAGCTTCAAAAAATTACGTTTATGTGAACTACTAGGCTTTTAGTCAGAAAAAATTCATAATAAAAAAGTGCGGGGAAGGAGATTTGAACTCCCGAACCCACTAAGAGACAGGATATCTTTCCAATTACAATAATTGGTATCTCATCATGGACTTAAGTCCTGCGCATTTGACCAGGCTTTGCTCTAAGGAAAAGAAGCCTACAACTTCTTTATTATCCCCGCAACTGGTCTTTTCAATACAGGATTAATTTGTTTTAAAAACCTTTCCCTTTGTTTAGCGTTAATTCCTAAAATCTCTTAAATGATCACCCTTAATCCGGCTTGATCTCTTCTCCACGCAATAAGCGTAAAGCTTTAACCCATTTTGGTAAAGATGATTGGACCAGGGCAGGGCCATACTTTTGTTCAAAATAAGCACCCACTTTTTTTTTGTCTTCATCACTCCCATACTCCTCAACTTCAATTTCTAATTCATAAAATGTTCTTTCTCTGCCAGATCCATGAGCCAGCACTTCATCTGCGGCTATCTGAATTTTCCATTGATCAGCACAATATAAGTTAAAATGCCGCCGTCTTACCTCTAATTGAACCACTTCCTGCAGTAGCCTGCCTTTTGTTATTTTCAAAATCTCATTAAAATAAGGCCAAGAAAGCGCAAAATCATTAGGATCTATTTGATCATAGGAAACATCCTCAATAGAAAGATCATATTCATATCGTGATTCAATTTGGTGAGGAAATTTAATGGTAAGAATACTATCTCCTTTTTCCAGCCTATGACGAACCGATACAGCAAAATTATTTTGTTCTAAAATCTCCTGAGCATCAAAATATCGATAAGGGCGAAATAAAGATCCTTGATTGGCTACGACATACTCAAAAATTCGTGCAGGGATAGCATCAATAATATTTTGAAAAATCTCCTGGTTTCTTACCAGATATTTTTTTTCATTTTCCATCACTTTCGGCCATCTCCCAAAGCTCTCTCAATTCGCTCGGCTCTCTTAGCTGAAGGAGAAATGCCCAGAACCCCTGTCTGGGTAAAAATTTTTTCCACTAATTTGACCTGCTCTCTAAGAACTTCTGCATGAGGAAAAGTATATATGTTCCCCCACCCTTCCTCACGCAATAAATAATCTGCGAAGTGGGCAAAGCGTTCACTAAACATTTTCTCTAAAAATGATCGTTGGAGTTCTTCTTCATCATTGGGGACATCAAACTTTTCCCATCCTGCAACGAATCCGCGAATTTCTTCAGGGATGTATTTACAATCGATCGCAAATAGGCCAACGCCAACATTTTTTAATCTGGCTTCTAATGTTCTTACAGTAAATAATTGAGAGTTTATAGTAAGGCCTTCAAGTTCCCTCACCTTTTCTACATAACGTCCAATCAATTCCAGGGAATTTGCTTCCTGCTCTACCGTAATAGGAGCATTATAAATATTGTAAAGAGCACCGACCAAATCCACCGATCTTCTATCGATACGCATTTCTGAAAAATCACATACTTTAATGCCCTGTGGAACTCTAAACACATTTTGAGGCATAAAATCACCATGCACCATGGATACCAGGCCAGCTTCATAGAGGCGCCGTAGACTGCGCTGTTGCTCGGCTTTACCTTCTTTTGCAGATAATAATACTTCTCTTCGTCCATATTCTTCCCCAAAACTAATTTGCCAATCTCTGTTGATAAAGGTTTTTACTTCCTCTTCCAAAGAAATATTTTTCAATTGGAGAAATTGACGCAGCGCACTTTTAACTACAAGTTTCAAAGGTTTTTTACTATGTTTTTTATAGTCAGAAAAAAATTCACCAAATTCACCGCTAGTGCGGTAAATGATAGTTTTAAAATAGCGCAGCCAACGGCCGTATTCTTCATCTTTTCGTCGTGCTTTAAATACAGGGACCTCTTCTTTAAGACGAGCCTGCTGGTATAACAGGTCCAAATTATTCCCAAAAATTCCATGAAGATGGGCCAAAGTTTCCACCAATTCCCTCGTTTTGGCTTTGGTATTATTTCCCTCAAAGAAGTAGTCCCTAAAAGTAGGATAGCCTATTTCTTCCATGTAAAACGTTTTGGTGGCGGGATCATGTGCCAGCAAGCCTGGTGCAAATCGGCTGCTCTCAGGAAGAGTCGATGCAGCCTTAAGAACAGCTGTTTCAGCTAAAAAAAGGTGGCGCTTCTCAGAATCCGAAGCGACTATCCCCCGAAGCGGATCACCTAAAAATGAAGTATATCTTTCCCGATAACCAGGCATTTGTTCAGGTGAGTAGGATTTCGCAATACGCTCTGGCACTGTGCTTTTGTCATGATACACTGCACTATCCCTACCTAAAGAAATAATAGTGCTAGCAGACGGCCTGGATGTCGGTGGTCCCCCCATGTAAAGCTCTCTACAAACTCAGTTTATAAACTTTTCCTATGTACTTACTCTTTAGTGAATCCATACTGGTAGATGACTCTTCCCAGATTATGGGTAGTAGTGATCATGGATTTAATTCTCTCCACCAGCAGCCCCAAATTTTCCACTTTTTTGTTGGCGTTATAAAATTCCTCACACGCATGGATAACATCGCTTTTGGTTTCCAAAACATTGTGGGCAATGTCAACATCCTGGTTATGGAAAGACTTCATCATTTTAAGATAGCCCTCTTTGGAATCCCCCAGTATGCGCAAAAATTGTACTTGCTGCGTTTTTCCCAATTTAACTTCCCGCATATAACGGGCAATACGCTTCACTTCATCGGCAACCGTTTCCAAATTGAACACAAACCACCACAGATGGAGCAGATTTTGGCTGGTTAAATTATTTTTTTTGTAGACAAAGGAAGAATTGCTAAATCCGAATTCGATGGTTCTAAATACCAAAAAACTCAACCGGTTAACGTCATTATCCCGATGAGAAATATTGTCATAATTATCATCAACAAACATGGTTTCACAATCTTCAATCATGGCTCGGATGATAACATCTATTTTTCGAATAAGATTAAAGATGGAGATATTGTTCATATCCAGGAAATCCCGTGCCACGATTTTGCGGGAGGTTTGTTCCATTACTTCCAAAGCCATCAAGTTCTGGATGGTGGATTGTATATCTTTGGCTTTGTCTTTTAATTCGTCGCCGATAAGCACAATGGACTTATAATCTTTGATATAAGCGGAGATAATTTCTCGTTGTATTCTGCGTACACTTTTTCCATCAACAGTAATAACAATTTCTTTTTCCTTTTTGTCTTTCTCTCCATTGTGAATGCTTAAGATTAAATCTTTCTCTTTTTCATCAAAATAAATAAGATCGCCTTTTTTGAGCTTATTTTGGGTGATCCATCCTTTTGGCAGTGAAACCACATAACTGCTTTTACCAAACGAGATTAATTTTCTATATTCCATAGTGACCCCCTAAGCATATACCCGATATAACGCGATATATAGCATTAGGGGAATGTATTTATATTTAAAGGTTATGCAAATATAAGTGCCAGAAACAGCTATGTTCTGGTGGTGGGGTGGTGAACATGCATTCAATACAAACTAAAGGGACATATAATGAAGACGAAGATTTAGGAGTGTACAGCAAGCAGGGTCGGGAGGAGAAAATAGAAGAAGATGCCATTAAAACATGGGAAGATGGCATCATGCTCGGATACGAAGAAGATGCACCTGAATGGTTGGAAGACGAAGACTTAGATGAAATATATACAGAGGAGGTGCAATAGATAATGTCAGTGAAGAAGCTCTTGGGGTTAGAGGATATGCATATAGGCGATGAAGAGGTTATGCGCCGTATGCAGGAAGCCTTTGAGGCAGGTCAGGATGAAGTAATATTTAGTTCGGCAACCCGCAAAGTAAAAGTGAAGCTCTGCCATACCTCTACTCAAGGGTGCATGCGTGACTATGAACAATTGTACTAACACGAAAAGTCTTTAAACTAGCTTATTTTGTATCGTTATATGTATTTGCAGCGAGGATGGAAAAAGGTAGGTGCAGGTGTGCGCAAACACCCTTACTTTTTTTTAATTTTAATTATGCTGCAAATTGCCAGCATTGCCGCTTTTGCCTATATCACCATACAATATCAGGTAAATATACTCAATACTGTGCAGGAGATCATTATCCCCTTGCAAAAAGCAAATTACGACGCACAAAGTATTGAACAGGGAGAGGAATTTATTGCTCAAATTGCAGGAATATATCAGGCATACCAAACACTCATTCATCAAATAGTACTGCTTGGACTATGGTGGCTGGGATTATTTGTAGTGCTCCAGGGGAGCATGTGGACAGTATCCCAGGGAATATTAGCCTCAGGAGAGATGTCCTGGAAAAGAACAATTGTAAAACCAGAGCTGTATTATGTTGGGGCCACCATAATACTGCTAGGGCCTTTTCTGCTCATAATATACATTATTCTTAAGATGATGATTCAGTTTCAAATAGATCCACAGAAATTTAGTGAATTATTGATTTACTTTTTATACTCATTTGGAGCATTATATTATCTTCTTATAAATGCCTTTGCGGCCATACATGCCGCCTCTATGAAAGAGGCAGCCCGGTATTTTCTGAAAACGGCTTTTAAAAAGATTCACTGGACTTTGATAATACTTGTTATTAATAGTGCCTTACTCGCGGCGGGCGGATATTTGATATATTATTTTATGGAAGTGAAGCCTGTTTTTACACTGATGATGGCGGCAAGTCTCGTCTTCATCATACTCTTAGTTATAGTCCGGCTTTACTGGATTGCCTGCTTGCAGGAATTAATACATGAAAAAAATAATCCTTGATACCAATGCAGTCATCGATATGGCCGATTTTAAGATAGATCTATTTTCCGAGCTGCATAGAATCCTAGATATTCCCTATCAAGTGTGTATTCTTCGAGGAACAATACAAGAATTAGAAAAAATAATGCAGAGCCAGCGATTGCGCTTTGCACGTGCGGCCAAGATGGGGCTGGCGATACTACAATTGAAAAAAGTGAAGATTCTATCAGGGATAGGGAACGTTGATGATATGTTAGTGCAGTATTCTGCGCAAGGAGCGTTAGTATTAACGCAGGATCGGGAGCTCAAGAGAAGGCTGACGAGGCCTTATTTGACGATACGGCAGAAGAAGACCGTGATGATGATTGGGATGATTGAAATATTTTCTGGCTAAACGATGGAATGGTGAGAAAACATTTATTAACAGGATAACCAAGCTAGTTATTAATGAACCTAAAAGTAAAACCATTTCTGAAGAGGTGTTGGGGATCTATACTTTTATGGAGAATTATTTCTTTGCTAGGAATAGTCTTATCTATAGTGTTCTTTGTATACCCTTATCAATCACATATTTTTTTGGAGAGTATGCACCTGAAGCAACCAGAAAAAATAGGTATAACTCTAGACCGATTTAATGAAAGGGAGGAACAATTTCATCTTCCACCATTTTTAGAAGAACTTAACCTAAATAATTCAAAACTAGAGGGGTTTACAATTAAATCTCCGGAGAATAATTCAGTTAGATTAAATAATATTCACTTTTGGATAAAACCTAAAGTGTTCGGGAAAGTGGGAATAATATATATAAAAAAGGTTCATGCATCAGGGGAAGTACACATATCTACAGAGAATATACGGTATCTGGATAATAGTGCAAATAATCCTGTAAAATATATACCTTTCAGCAATATTAATCCGGGAAACCTCCCCGAGAAATATAAAGGAATTAATAATGAAATTTTAATAGGCGCAGAAATATTTGACATGCAAATAGATTACCTTAATCCGGGAGAATTTGTTTCTTTCTTAATTTATTATATTCCTGCTCCACTATTAACTGTTAATGAGTCCGGATCGATAGATAACTTTTACTGGGATTTATGTTATGATTATATTCATTATGAAAAATTAATACCTAATAAATGCATTTATAATACAGAATCAATAAACTCTTCTCAGGGAAGGGCTCTTGATTATATGTATCCGGCTGAGATACAATGGTAAATTTTCTCTAAAAAATAATGCCAGCTAAGCAACACTTCGCAGTAACAGCGGATCAGTCAGAAAGTAATTTTCGTTTATTTTGATGACAAAACCATAATCTTGTAATTCAGTAAGATATAAATCAAGCTGCCTGTCACTTACCGTTGCTTTTTCTTTCACAAATTGCTGCTTGAGTAAGTTCCATTGATTAAATCCTTTGGCAATCCAGCGCAATAGCTTAAGATAACGTGATTTATTTCGGCGAATCAGAAAATTATCTAATTCCAGCTGGGTTAGCTTAACACCCTCTGCAACTACGGTGGAAATTGCCAGAGAGTGTGATTTTCCCTGATTCCGAAACCACCCGTACTGCGTTGCCCAGCCGATGATGCCATTGAAATTAGCGATAACCTCTTTTATTTCTTCCAGGGATATTTTTTTCTGGATCTGGACAAAGCCGTCTAATAGAAAAGTTCTGGTTTCTTCTTCATTAAATTTGGGAACTTCCTGCTCCATGATTGCTCTGCCATACAAAAGAGAATGGGCATCTTTTCTTCCTAAGAATTGATCTAAGAGGCCCATTTCAGATCCGGTGAGTATCAGCTTGATATGTTTGTAATTGTCATATATTGCCGCAAAATTATACTCAAATTTTATTTTGCTCAGTAGCTGTACCTCATCGAACGCCAGCACTAATATTTCACCTTTTTTTTCCAATTCAGCATCTAGTTTTTCAAAAAAGGTGGAGAATTTTTGTTCGATATGCAAGAAAAAAGTAGTAGAAAGGTCAGCATACGATACCTCTACTTTAGAGAAATATTGGAGAATTTTCTGAAAAAAAGATTCCCCCACCTTGTCTTTAATCTTTTCTATAAGATAAATCATAAATTCTTTACGATCATAATAAGGCGTTTCACGAACATCAATTTTAATAGACATCATCTTTGTTTCGGTTAAGGCGACGTTTAAGAGGGACGTTTTTCCCGTCCGGCGCGGCCCTTTGAGCACTATCATTCTTACTGACTTATCTTTCGTATATCCAATTAAAGTATCAAGTAGGAAGTTCCTTCCAAAGAGATCGGCTCGCTTGGTTTTTGGGCTAGTATCAAAGTACATAGGAGCTTAAAAGCAAGCATATTTATATAACTTACTGTTAGTTACTAACAGTGCAGTGTTAGTTACTATAAGTGAGGTGGTAGTTACTAACACTAAATGTAGTGCGATATTTTTTGAGCCAACTTCATAATCCTTTTTTGGGTTGGTTGACCATCGGGCAGAAAAAGACCGTGATGATGGTTACATCGATTCTTAAGGACCATTTGGCATAATAAAGTACAATAATTCCCAAATTTTAAATATGTAAAAGAATGATCATTCATATGCCAGAACCATATGAAGCAACAATACGGTACTATTTTACAACGGGCTCAGAATCAGGCTTGCTTGCAGTGCGCTACAATAGGGAGTTTGACGAATCAATAATCCTAGGTAAAAAACTTCTCGAGGCTCGCAATGCAGTTCTTAGTAAATATCCTTTGCTGAAAGGGATATTCATCAATTTAACTCGCGAAGGTGCATTAAGTGGAGAGATGGAATATCAAGTCCAGATTGTGGGTCATACCATGATTTATAAGGAGTTTGAAAATGCTGCACGGGAATTCACCCAGGCGGCAGGTCTCCCTTCTCGCATCGAGAGACATAACATCCAAGATGGCGGAGCCTTGGAAAAAATAATACAAGAACAAGGTTTTAGGCTTGGTGCCGCAGGAGTTGTCGAAAATATAACCATCTGAGAGATTTCTTTAGTTTCTCTTCTACCCACTTCACCACAGCAAAATATATAAACTAATCTCTCAAAATCACAGGTATAATCAACTACAGGGGTGTGGTCCATGATACAATATATTGCAATAGTAGTAAGTTTACTTGCTTTAGCATATGCGGGCTATTTATCGAGAAAAATTCTCAAACAGGATCCAGGCAATCAAAAAATGCAGGATATTGCTGCTGCCATTAAAGAAGGAGCAATGGCCTATATGGCCCGGCAATACAAAACCATTGCTATTTTCGCAGTTTTGATCACCATTATTTTAGGCTGGCTATTCCCCTGGCCCATTGCCACCGGATTTTTATTTGGTGCAATTTTGTCAGGTATTTCCGGTTACATAGGCATGAGCATTTCCGTGCGTACCAATGTCAGAACCGCCCAAACTGCCAAGCGTGGACTTAAGGAAGCATTACGAGTTGCCTTTGAAGGCGGCAGTGTCACCGGTATGGCTGTCGTTGGCTTGGCGTTATTTGCCGTGAGTGTGTTCTATACTATCTTCGATGACCCTGCCATGCTGGTAGGATTGGGATTTGGAGCCTCGTTAATTTCATTATTTGCACGGGTAGGAGGAGGAATTTTTACCAAAGCAGCCGATGTGGGGGCTGACCTCGTAGGTAAAGTGGAAAAAGGAATCCCTGAAGATGATCCTCGAAATCCTGCTACTATCGCTGATAATGTGGGTGATAATGTCGGAGATTGCGCCGGCATGGGTGCTGATTTATATGAGACCTATGTCGTGACCCTTCTCGCTGCCATGTTGCTGGCATTAATTCCTTCCGTTTCAGCAACTTATAATTCAGGGGTGCAATACCCATTGATGCTCGGCGTCGTTGCCATTATTGCCTCAATTATAGGAACTTGGTGTGTGCGGCTAGGCAGATCAAAAAATATTATGGCTGCATTGTATAAAGGCCTTTTTGCTGCCGGCATTATTTCTGCTGCTGGATTTTATCTGGTGACGATGTACACCCAGAATCCCTTGAATCTATTTCTCGCAACAATCGTAGGTTTAGTCATCACCTTGCTGCTTAATATCATCACTGAATATTATACCAGCACCAAGTATCGGCCGGTGCAAAAGATTGCAGAATCGAGTGTTACCGGAGCTGGCACAAACTTGATTACCGGCTTGGCAGTGGGAATGCAATCCACCATACTTCCAGTTCTGGTCATTTGCGGCGGGATTATTGCTGCCTATCTTCTGGCAGGTGTCTATGGCATCGCCATTGCTGCAGTTGCCATGCTCTCTTTAACCGGAGTCATTATTGCACTCGATAGTTATGGCCCCATCACCGACAATGCCGGCGGGATTGCAGAAATGTCTGGTCTTGATAAGAATGTGCGCAAAGTAACTGACGCCCTTGATGCCGTTGGTAATACGACTAAAGCAGTTACCAAAGGATATGCTATCGGCTCGGCAGCGCTCGGAGCCTTAGCATTATTTGCCGCCTTCGTGCAAGAGATTGACCAATTTGCAGTATTGCCAGTGAGCTTTTTGCTCACCAATCCAGCAGTGATTGTAGGATTATTCATTGGTGCATTATTGCCGTTTGCGTTTTCAGCCGTGTGTATGACGGCAGTTGGATCCACCGCGCACAAAA
>CAYOKQ010000013.1:31612-31904 GCA_964404595.1 uncultured Methanosarcinales archaeon
CGGCAGTTTAAGCAAATCAAAGGACTGATGGAAGGAAAAGCAAAACCAGAATATGGTAAATGCGTGGACATTGTCACTAAAGCTGCGCTGCGAAATATGATTGTGCCTGCCATCATTGCCATTGCCGCTCCACTTGCAATAGGATTGCTTTTGGGCATTAAAGCGCTCGGAGGAATGCTTATAGGTGTGATTCTTTCCGGTTTGCTGTTAGCCCTCTTCATGTCCAATACGGGAGCGGCCTGGGACAATGCCAAAAAGTATATTGAATCTGGTAAATTTGGCGGTAAGGGCA
>CAYOKQ010000014.1:0-6113 GCA_964404595.1 uncultured Methanosarcinales archaeon
CGATACCCTTGCCATCAGCTATTGATTCCGCTATTCCATCATTCAATGACCATAAAACTATTTCAGCTATGCGAGCATCTCGTGATTCCTGAAAAGCTCGCCCACATTTTGATCTGTTAATCCAGCCCACCAAAGGATGATTATTAATTAGTTGCCGTAAAGTTATTCCAGTCATTTTAATGTACCTCTCATTTTTGTTCGGTTTTTGATGTTTATATCCCTCAAAATCATCCTTCTATATAAACTTTTCGCTACTATTCAGTGGTTCTTTAAATTCTTGCCCAAATCTCACTTTATTTCAAAGAGGAAAGTCACCATTTAAACAAGTACATCAAAATGTCCACAAAATTTATAAACAAGTACATTATAATGTACATATGGAACGAAGAAAACTTGAAGAAATGAATCATTGGTGGTTTACCAAGAAGGTGGATCCTCAGTTGGCTCTCTCCTTTAAAAGAGATATATATGGTTCACTCATAACCTCATTAGATCAACGATTTATAATTGCACTTGTAGGCCTGCGCCGTATCGGCAAGACTACCTTGCTTTATCAGCTTATTCAACACCTTATTGACCAAAATGTACCTGTGGAAAATATTGTTTTCTTCTCCTTCGACGAAACCGCAGCAACGTTAGCTGATATGCTCCAAACCTATCAGGAAATTCAACAAAAGAATTTACGTGAAGAACGCATCTACATATTTCTTGATGAAATTCAAAAGCACGATAACTGGGAAAACGAACTTAAAAAATATTATGACCTTTATCCAAAAATGAAGTTAATCATTAGCGGTTCTGAATCACTCTTTATCAGAAAGAAAACCAAAGAAACATTAGCCGGAAGGATTTTTGAGTACAAATTGACCCCATTTATATTCTCAGAATATCTGCGCTTGCACCAAATAGAAAAGAAATACGAAAGTAGGGCTGTGGATGCATTCCAAAAGTTTATACTAATAGGTGGCTTTCCAGAAACATTTTCACTCAACGAGAAAGATTTTCGAGAGTACATCCGCTCGCTGGTTGTAGACAAAATTATTTATAAAGATATTCCTAAAATATTTAATTTAGAAGATCCTGAATTTTTAGGAATATTGCTGGAATTAGTCTCCACAAATCCAGGTCTGCAAATAGACTATCAATCGTTAAGCCAGCAATTTGGAAAAGATCGTAGAGTTATCAAAAATTATTTTTCTTACCTTCAATCTTCTTTTTTAGTGGTCTTCTTAGGAAATTACCGCAAAGGAAAAACAGCCAGTTTGCGCAAGAAAAAAAAGGCCTATCCAACTGACATTGCTTTTTGTACATTATATTCTGGACAAAATCAGGCTATTTTTGTTGGAAAAGTTATAGAGACTCTCATAGTTAATAGCCTATCAGCAAAAGATTTCTGGAAAAATGGAACTGAAATAGATATTATTCACCATGATTTTCCGATTGAAGTTAAATATCAAGAGCAAATTAGTCCTTCTGACTGGAAACCGCTGCTCAGTTTCATGCGAAAATTTGGGAAAAAAATAGGGATATTAATCACAAAAAATCACGATCAAGAAATACAAGAAGAAGAGGGCATTATTAAATTAATTCCTGCATGGAGATTTATATTAAACTTTAATGGTTCAATTGAAAATATAGTTACGGAGGTTAAAAAATGAAACTTGGCTTTATCGGACTTGGACGAATGGGACTTAACATGGTCTTTAATCTTGTAGATCATAAACATCAGGTAGTGGCATACAATCGATCACCAGAACCTATCGAAGAAGCAGCGCAGTATGGCGCCATTCCAGCACATTCATTGAAAGAACTAATAGACAAACTTCCTTCTCCCAAAATTGTCTGGATCATGATCAAATCCGGGCAGCCAGTGGATGATATGATTGCGCAGCTCGTTCTCCTCTTACAGAAAGGCGATATTATTATCGACGGCGGCAATTCCTATTTTGAAGATTCAAAAAGAAGATATACAGAATTAAAGAAACAAGGGATCCATTTCCTCGATTGCGGAACATCTGGTGGAATGGAAGGAGCAAGGCACGGCGCCTGCATGATGGTTGGGGGAGATAAAGACATTTTTCAGAAAGTGGAAATCTTATTTCGAGATATGTGTGTTAATGATGGCTATGGCTACATGGGCTCAACCGGAGCTGGCCATTTTGTCAAAGGGATCCATAATGGCATTGAATACGGCATGATGCAGGCCATTGCCGAAGGTATGCAGGCAGTGAAGAATGCTTCTTTTGGGACGGATGTGAAAACAGCAATTAACGTGTACGCGCATGGGAGTATCGTGCAGAGCAGATTGGTGGATTGGCTTAAAGAAGCATATGAGGAAGGGCTGGTCGATAAAGTAGAAGGCACTGTGCCCAAAGGTGAAACGGAAGAGGAGATGGAAAAATTGGAGAAATTAGCAGAAATGCCTGTTCTTCATACCGCGCGCATGATGCGGGTGCAGACCAGAGGCAAGCCAAGTTATGCTGGAAAATTGCTGGCAGCGATGCGCTTTAAGTTCGGCGGGCATAAAGTGGTGGAGAAGAGGTAGAAAAGATTATCTTCCAGCAGCTATATCTATTTAAATTAGTAGAGATTACTCTGAAGTAAAATGTTGACCGGCGGCAATGGAGAAATATATATTGATTGTAGAGTACCAAATCCTATTTTTATAAGATTAAGCCCCAGAGTTACAACTGTTCAACTCTCTGGTATTGAAACTATATTACAGCCACATATCACAGAAAAGGTATATCTTGATTCTAAAATAAGTGCTCTGAGAGTTAGCGTTTCATTTTTAGGAGATGTTCAGAGATTAAAAAAAGATTTGCAAAAGTATCATCAAGCTATAAATCGGATTTATGAATTTCCTATTCCTGACAGTACCTTAAGAGGTTATAAACCAGCTTTAAAGGAAGCTGCAGAAAGATTTCATCAGGAATTATCTAATACGGCAGAAGAAAGATATTCTTTTCAAAAAGGAAGACATCTAAGGTATTATTAATTTCCATTAAATTATATCAAGTTAACTGCGCTACTTTTAAATATCCTATTCTCTTTGTTCACAAATACCCTCATGAACCTCCTCTCCTGCCAAACCTACGAAGAACTTAGCACCACAGCAGCTGCACTTCTCACTCAAAAGATAAGCGAAACTATCGCCAAAAAAAGTACCTGCATTCTAGGTATTCCCGGAGGCACAAGTGTTGCCGGCATCTTCACGCAACTAAAATCAGCCGACATTCCCTGGAACAAAGTCCATATTTTCTGGGTAGATGAACGCCTTGTTCCGTTAACAGATAAAGATAGTAATTATCGTCTGGCCAAAGAATTATTCCTTGATGAATTGATTCAAAAGAAAAAGATTCCTCCAGAAAATATTCATCCTTTTAATTTCAAAAAAGGCATTGCAGCATATGAACAAGAACTGAAAAGGTACGGCGGCGTTTATGATATCTGCCTCTTTGGTGTGGGAGAAGACGGGCATATTGCCGCATTATTTTCGCAGCATCATTCTATCACTGATAAAGCCACTTATTTTCTAACAATGACTGATTCTCCCAAGCCGCCCCCGCAGAGAATGACTATGTCAGCTACTTTAGTACAGAAAGCAGCAGTAGCAATAGTGCTCTTTTTGGGAGAATCAAAAAGCAATGCCTTTGAAAGGTTCAAGAGCCAGAACATACCCTTGCTCGAGTGCCCGGCAAAATTGGTACAGGCAGTACCTGACGCATACGTGATAACAAATCTGCCATAATTTTTATATAGAGGAGCACCCTAGCACTCTAACTATGGATCAAGAAGGGCGTGAAATAAACTATCTTACCCACTACCTGGGGCTTACGGCGATGTATTTTCTGCAAGGTCAGCCGTCAGATTTATTATGTAACTATGCCGATTATGAAAAAGTGCATGGGTTGGATATTCCTCGATACCGCGATGCCTGCATCCAAGTGCAAGACATTGTCCGCAGCGCTGCATCGCAGAATTTGACAGGATCATATGGTTTGCTGTACTTGGCTGCCCAATTGCAAGAAAGAAATACGGAAGGAACAGGTGCAGCATTATTTTACTTAGAGCATGCTTTATGCGCGAGGATAATCATAAATTCTCGGCCCCATATTCTGGAAACAAGAACTGAAGCAGAATTAGAGGCCACCAAAACAGCATTAGAAGGCATCGTTGCGCTGCGCAGAAGGAGAGCTGCTTAATCCAAAGCCCGCCTTAACTCATTCATCGCCTTCTTTGGATTATCACTTTCTGTCACATATGATCCCGACACAAACAAATCTGCCCCTGCCCTTTGTGCGCCCCGAATCGTTTTCGGATTCATCCCCCCATCGACAATTACTTTTATGTTTGGATTTATCTTCTTAATTTGTTTTATCTTTTTTAATTCAGAGGTCAGGTATTTATTGCCGTAAAATCCAGGATGTACGGTTAAAATAAGCACGTAATCAAGATAGGGAAGATGCTCTTGCAGATGTCTTGCCGTAGTTTGCGGTAAAATAGCAAAGGCTACTTTCTTCTTCATCTTCTTCATCCATAAGATATAACGGGAATGATAATGGATTGCTTCAAAATGAGGGATGAATAAATCTATTTTGTGTAAATTTTTTTTGATCCATGCTTCCGGCTTTTGGATCATCAGATGGGCTTGATACGTGTAATACTTGCTCAGTTTGAATGGAAATTCTAAAGAACGATTGGGAGCAAATTTTCCATCCACCACATCTAAATGCAAAGTTTTAGCTGCACCTTTCAACTTTTTTAATTCCGCATCAAGCTCACGCTGGTTCTTGGCAATGATAGAGGGAAAAATAAATTGGCTCATCTGTGCTCCTCTAATTTTTTTATCTTATTGATCCTTCGCATGTGCCTAAATTCTCCTGAAAAAGGTGTATTTAAGAATAGTCCGATCATTTTCTTTGCTTTCATCAGTGTGAAAAACCAGCCAGAGAGGCAAATAATATTGGCATCCTCATGTTTTCGCGATAAAACCGCTTCTTTTGGATCGTAAGGGGCAACTGCCCGTATGCCTTTGATTTTATTGGCAGCAATGCAGACTCCCTGCGCTGAGCCGCAGAGCAAAATACCAAAAGCTCCATTTTTTGCAACTTTTTTAGCGACCTTGGCGGCATAGTCGGGGTAATCATCGCTTGGCCGTAACTTGGCATCGCCCAAATCTTGAAAAGGAATCTTCTGTTTGACGAGCCATTTTTTTATCTTTTCTTTGAGCGCAAAGCCGGCATGGTCTGCTCCTAAGTAGATTGGTTTCATGGTCCCACCTCAAATCTTTATACTGAGTAATTTTTAATATTTACGCTTTCCCGACGCTTCCAAATAGCTTTATTCTCTGTTCGGCCACTTTTTGTATATAATCTCTTGCTGGCCTTAAAATATGTCTGGGATCGAAATCGGAAGGATCATTCAAAATTGTCTTTCGCACTCCGGCATCAAAGGCAATCCGCAAATCGGTATCAGTGTTGATCTTGCATATTCCGTTCTTGATTGCTTCTTTTATTTGCGCATCGGGAACTCCTTGCACACCTTTGAGATGTGCGCCATATTTTTCCGCTTCTTTCACAGCTGATAATGGAACACAGCTCGCCCCATGCAATACCAGCGGAATTTTGACTTTCCTCTTTACTTCATGTAAAATATCCATCCGTAAATGAGCTTTTCCCGTAAATTTAAATGCTCCATGACTTGTACCAATAGCAATCGCTAAAAAATCACATCTGGTTCTGTGGACAAATTCCTGTGCTTTGGCCGGATCGGTATAGAGAATATTTCTCGATTTTACGGTATCTTCGACGCCGCCGATGGTTCCAAGCTCTGCTTCCACTAAAATTCCTTTTTTGTGGGCCATCTGCACTGCTTTTTTTGTCAATGCGATATTCTTCTCAAAATTTTCATGTGAGGCATCGATCATGACTGAGGAATAGCCTAGTTGAATAGCTTTCTGAATGATGTTCAGATCTTTGCCGTGATCCAGATGCAGGGCGATAGGAATATTTACTTGTTCTGACGCTGTTTTTGCCAGCGCATACAAGTATTCCATGCCAGCATATTCAATTGCGCCTTCGGATGTAGCCAAGATGATGGGGGATTGTAAT
>CAYOKQ010000014.1:6123-31628 GCA_964404595.1 uncultured Methanosarcinales archaeon
CTGCGCAATTGCCTGCACCATCTCCATATTATTGATATTAAAATGGCCTACGGCATAGTTTCCTCGTTGGGCTTTATGAAGAATGGATTTTGTGGATGTGAACATGAGGACCTCTTTTGTGTAGAGAAACAGATTATACTTTTTATACTTTCCCTTTATGGAGATAATCCTAATCCCAGCATTCGCTGCACATATCCAATTCTTTTATATTCGATCTTGGCCAATTCCAAACATGGTTCCAAGTACCAATGAGAAGGAATACCTTGCACTATTCCTTGAAAACCTAGACTAAACAATTTTTTCTCAAAGAGTACAAGATTTGCCTTTCCTGCAATCGGTTTTAATTTATGGTCGTTTTCAAAACTAAAACCAAGCCGATAATTAGTTTCCGGGATGATAAAGGCTTTTCTAAAGGCGTAATCTCGTTCCAAGTGAGGGAATAAATCAGTATTCCTAACCATCTTTCCTTTCTTTTGTTCTAATGAATTAATGTAATCATCAAATCCAGCTCTAGCTAATAATTCCAGCGCGACGGGCGTGACTTCTCTACTGGCATTATACATTTGAACATTTACCTCAGAATCATATTCTGCTTTCCAAAATACTTTCCCTTCATAGGGAATGTAATCATTTCCTACCTTAAATTCTTGGGCAACTCTCTCTGGAAGGCAGGGATTGTTCCATTTGGAATTCTTTTTATCACAGAAAAGTTCACCAGTTTCGCCAAAAAAGGAAAATGCGGGAATACGAGGTGGTAATACTTTTTTTATATCTTTGATGAGAAGATACGGGTAATCAAGAACATTTTGCTTCATTGGTTATTTAAAGGGATAGTACTTTAATAATGTTGCTCATCATTTTCCGAAATATCGCCATTTGATGTTGATTATAGCATCATTTCTGTTCGAAAATAAAATCTTTTTCAGTATACGCTGGAGAAGTTACACATAGAACCTGTAAATCATCAACCTCGCTCTTATTTTCTAAAGCGTGAACTTTGTTTCTAGGAACATAGATGACTGAACCTTTTTTGATTTCAAAATGTTCCTCGCCAACCCTGATCTTTCCACTTCCAGAAAAAACGTAGTATATTTCTTCACTTATCGTATGATAATGAGGTATTGCCTTCCTTCCTATGGGTAAAAAACCGGCCGCCAAGGCAATATCTAATCTTTTTCTTTCTTTTGGAGGTATTAGCTCATGAATTAATGCACCATCTAATGCCGTGATAGGTGGTTTTTCATAATCAAATGTTTCCGGAATATATTTTTCATTGGCAAAATCCTCCAGAAGTTTAACATCTTTGGGATCAAATGGCGGAACTGCGAATACCAGATGTTCCAGATCAGAATTTCCAGTGTTTCTTAGCTTATGAGGGGTTTTGGGAGGAAGCATAAGATAAGCACCTTTTTTGGCAATGATTGATTTATCACCGTAAAATAAAACACCTTCGCCATCAAGGACAACATACACTTCGCTCATCCTTGAATGTTGATGCCATAACGAAGTGTGGCCCGGATTCATCGTAACGTGAGCCATACTCACTTTGGGAAGCGAAATAACTTCTCTTAAAATTTGATTACAGACATTGTCAACTGTCGGCAGTTCATATACGTCGATTAATTTTGGATGAGTCATATTAATCTCTTTCTCCTATCTTCCTTACTCGGCTCCTGCGCATTCTTCCATAAATATTTGAAAGTAGCCAAATTGCTTTTTGCAACTTCGTCATTCTCAATCACAATGGCATAATATGGCCTCGTCCATACAAACGTCACTACTTTATTACCCCAGATGGTAAGGGTAGTCGAAGAAAAATATTCTGGTGCCAGAAAGCGATACTGCTCATGTGTTCCGATATAAAATGTGGAGTCCTGGCGCTCTAGAACGAACCCCTTCATTGCGGTTTGCTCTGCTCGTTTAAGAAATATTTTAAGGATAGCTTCAAATTCTGGATTATTACACGCTTGATCTCCTCCACCGAGCATGTAATAGTTCTGCTTGTCTCGCAGCATAATCTTGAAAATAGTATTTAAGCCCTCCGTGCCCCGGTAAATTTCTACAGAAGTCTCTTGTTTCATTAATTTCTGCCGTGCTTTTAATTCCGGGAGTATCTTTTGCAGATTCTGTTCTTTTTCGTGGAGGCTTTTGAGCAGTGTTTCCGGGTCTGCTGCCAGAAAATATTTGACATTATTTTTAATCACATAAGATGCCAGACCCTTTTCAATAAGTTTGGTCAGAACTTGGTAGCTGTGCACACGTCCCAAACCTGCTCTTTCGGCAATTTTAGTGGCGGTGGATTCTCCTAGGTCAAGAAGGGCAAGATAGGTTTTGACTTCTGGTTCTTCAAGGCCTAGCTGTTGCAGAATGGCGGTTATTTCGGACATCCTATCTTACCTTTCCTTATAATGTTACTTTTCGATTGTTTTTGGTTAGATTTAAGAGTATGCTCTCTTATTTTTCTAAATTTTTCCATTATCTTCTTTTGTATCATCATTTAATACACACAATCTTCTTGATATTTAAACTTTTCTATTGTTGTCACAAAATTACAACAAAAATTAATATAGAAGACTATGAAACTACTTGTTAGTAAATAAAAGAATTAGGCTTTGTTTTTTTGGCCTATTGCTAGCGCAGTTGGTTTGGGTGATCTTCTAAATAGAAGAAAAAATACAAAGGAAATTAAAAATGATGATACCAAAACTTGAACAAGTTATCCATCAGGAATCCTTGCCAGGTGGAAGACTCAAAGGGTATGCCCGAAATGTGACGTATACCATTGATGAGGAAAAGAAACTCATGCGGTATGAATTTGTAAATGAAGATCCTTCGCGCAATTGGAAAAAAGAGATAACACAAAATCCGCTATATTGTCAGATATTCGGGGATATTATCCCTATTGAATTCTCTGCTCTTGTTGGAACTGTGTGGGGAGCTGGACTAGGGAAAACAGATAAGCAAGATTTAGAATCAGTATTAGTTGTTGGATCACTGGTGTATCTTGCGCTTTTGCCTTTCAGAGGACAAGTTTACCATAATCTTCTTGCTGACAAACGTGCATGGGATAAATACCGAGCATGGCAAAAAAAGAGAATATAGAATCAATACATAAACTTGATAGAGAATCTACAAAATATCATAAAAAATTTGATAAAGACTTTTATTACAAGAACTGATTGTAACATCAAAGCAAAGAGGAAAAGGAATCGGAAAAGAATTGATTAAAAGCACCCAAACTTTTATTGGACTTATTATCTATTAAATATATCTCTCTCGATTCACTTTAATCCTAAACTTCTTCATCCATTGCTTCGCTTCCTTCTCCGTCAACAAGGTATTCTTACATCCCACATGCTGTATCACCGAAAGTGCGTTCACCTGCCCTAACCGCAGTGCGTCTTCAAATGAATATTTTTTTATAATGCCAGCAAGCATCCCTGCGCTAAAAGCGTCTCCTGCACCGGCGGTATGCACCACGTTGACTTTGGGAGGAACCAGAGAATAAACCTTATCTCCCTGTAAAGCATGCACCGATTTTTCTCCATTGGTGATAATCACGATTTCTGGTCCAAGCCCATGCAATTCTTCTAATAAGACTTCTATTTTCCTTGAATTATTTTTCAATACTGCCTGCGCTTCTTCCAAATTGAGAACCAAAATTTTTGTCTTGCTCAAAATAGGCGCAAGGAATTTTTTTCCTTTATGCGCTAGATACAGAGAAGGATTAAATAGCACCAAACTTTTCGTATCCTGAATTATTTTTCGCACTGTTGAGAAAGCATTTCCCATACAACTTCCGATATATAGCCAGGAAGCAGCCGGAAGTGAAAAATCGGAAGGCTTTAAATCTCTGGACGCTTCTTTAAATGTATAAATAATCCGGTCTTTTTCCTTGACCGAAGATATGATTGTAGAAAAATCAGTATGCTGTTGGCTGCGGGCATGACATAAATTTTTCACTTTATATTTTTTCATCTCCTGTATAATAAATTCGGCATCATGATCCCAGCCTAATTTAGCCAGCATATCGGCTTTTAGCCCCAAAAGAGAGAGCGCAGCCGCAGCATTGGAAGCACTGCCGCCAGAATAGGTATGCACATTCCGCACCAAAATTTTATCACCTGGTTTAACCGATGAAAAAACATTGGGTATTTGCAAAAAGTTGTCTACCGTTGCAGAACCTATCGTAATTACATCCATCGGACTTTAAGTAATATATATTTCTTTATATATTTTTAGTTTTTTATAAAAAGCATATAGTTTTCGTACATAGAGTTGAGTAAAGTATTTAAGATAAAACTTCTTAGTATTTAATATGGCCACAAAAAAGAAAATCACCCCTCTTGGGAATAAAGGGAGCGAAACTCTTGATAAGCGGGTGCAGGAATCGGAACAACCCCTGCCTAAAAAGAAGGAGCCAGTAGAGCCGGCTATCAATCACTACAGCGAAACCATTTCACCACCTTATATTCCAGAGACTATGCTGCCCCTACATCTGCCAGAGACCCATCTGGAAGGCTATGACGAAGAAGTGCTTAAACTTGCCTTTAACAAATTTCAAATTGATTTAAATCCTCCTGAATTAGAATTAGTTCCTCGCAGTAATCTTGATAAGATCTGGACTGAAATTGTAAAAAGAAATAAAAATAATATAATTACCCAGGAAATAACAGACCCTTTTAAATGGAGTAAATATAAGCCTTATTCTGGCGGGCAGAGCGATGTCGGATCATTATTTTATCTGCCTAAAAAGAAAAAGAATGAACAGATGTATACCTGATCAGTTTAATGCCATTTTTAGAGAGGTCGCCAATTACCAGTTATAGGATCAATCTGATAGCGAGATTGATAGAATTCAAAGCTTCGAGCGGAAATTTCTTCTACCGCCAACAGCAATTTCTTTACATCCTCAACAGTATTATAGATAGAAAAACTGGCACGAATTATTCCAAGTATGGAAGAAGTGATCCCCTGCTCAACCTCTGTCGCAATATGCTGATCCTCTTCTCCCGAAATTCCTTTGAGTCGGCGAACTAATTCGTAGGTACAGAAAGAGCCTGCCCGCGTCCCTATGCTATATTCTGCATCTAATATCTCCGCGGCTAACTTTGCCGGAATTCCATGAATATCGAAAGGGATGACGCTTCCGTACGGTTGAGAGATATATATCTTGACTTTTTTATTCTTTCTCAATCCGTCAAATGCAATCTGCACTAATTCCTCTTCATATTGAAATGGGATCATACGAAGATCAGCTAATTGTCGGAATGATTCTTCCAAGGCAATAAGGCCCATAACATTGGGTGTGCCAGGATCATGTGTTTGCACAGTATTAAATCGTAAAATCTCTAAGTTGCTAGTAACGTAAGGAAGATTTCCTCCCCCAATCTGATATGGCAAGACTTTATCAAAGAATTCTTTTGGCCCAACTAAACAGCCAGCTCCAAAAGGAGCATACATCTTATGTCCGGAGAAAGCGATGAAATCCAAATGTTTGGGATCATCATCAGAAAGCATATTCACCGTCTCATGCGGTATCAGCTGGCAAGCATCAATTAAAATCTTAGCACGATATGTATGGGCCAATCGAGCTAGATCATGGATAGGTGGTTTATATCCAGTAACATTTGAGGAACCGGTAACTGCCAATAGTTTAATATTGGACTGGCGTAATTTCTCTTCAATGTCGCCTTGGTCAATAGTTCCCTCATTGGAAGTCTTATATTGAATAATCTCCTGAGTGCGCAGCCAGGGCAATAAATTGGAAGAGTGTTCAATATCGGACACGAGCACTTTGCCGGGCTTTTCTTTCCATAAAGCAGCAGCCATATTGATTGCTTCCGTTGTATTTTTGGTGAGGATAACATAATTATTTTCAGATGCGCCTACTGCCTGCCTGACCGCTTCTCTGGCTTTTTCATACCGATACGTTGTTTCTTTGGAAAATCGGCCAGCTCCGCGATGCACACTGCCATATTGATAAAATTCATCGACGATATATTCCAGAACACGCTTGAATGGTTTGATGGTCGCAGCATTATCAAGATAAACATGATACGCGAAGGCCCCGGCATATTTTCCGGCGGTAAGAAGGCCATCAGGAAGACTATTGTAATTGAATTGTGGTTTTATATTTTCTGTCCAGTATGCTATTAGTTCTGTTTCAGTGGCCATTTTATTCTTATCTAGTAGTCATCCCTATTTTTTATTTATACTTTTGTTATAAAAAAATTTATAATAACATTTATATAAAGGACCTTCATTCTCCAACTCTCATGCTTATCGAAGAATTAATCGAATTAGGCCTAAGTAAAAATGAAGCAAAAGTGTATCTGGCTTTGCTTGAGTTAGGTCCAACCACTACCGGCCCCCTCATTAAAAAATCAAAATTGTACCGGGTGATGGTCTATGATACCTTGGAACACTTATTACAAAAAGGGTTGGTCAATTATTCTTTGCAGCGAAATCGGAAGGTGTTCCTGGCTGAAAGTCCGCAGCAGATAACCCAATTGCTTAAAAATAAGGAACTGCTGGCAAAATCAGTGGTGGACCAGCTTCAAAAGATACAAGCCTCAAAGCCCTTGGAAAAAGGTGCTTTTATCTATGAGGGATGGAAAGGCATCAAGGCAGCGCAGGAGAGTTATTTCAAAGAGATGAAAGAAGGAGCAGGAGGAGAGTATCTGATGGTGGGGGCATCCCGCAGCCTGCACAAAAAGTTAGATGCCTTTTTCAATTATTTCCATGAGCGAAGATCAAAATTAAAAATTCCTGCCAAACTCCTTTTTAACGAGAATAACCGGCAATTTGGGAATCTGAAGAAAAAGTATGCATCAGTACAAATCCGTTTCATGCCTCAAAAGATCATTACCCCTTCCTGGGTCTCGATGTATAAAGATATGGTACTTATTGGCGTAACTGAAGACGAGCCCATGGCTTTCTTCATCAAGAATAAAGCTATCGCAGAAAGTTATCGGCAGTATTTTTATTTTATGTGGGAACAGAGTACGTGACTTCAATCCTCCTTGAAGTCATCGCTGGGTATAAATAGGTTTTAAAGCGTTCCCCTCAACCTTTGGTGATCTTTTGCTTTTGGCTGTAGCCATGTGCCTGCCAGCAGTAATATTTATATTGATGCATCTATTCATAATACACAATGGCAAAATCAAACTTTCTTCTCGTAGATCTGAATGAGCCCAAAGTAAAGAAATTAGCGGAAACGATCACTAGTGAAACCAGCCGTAAAATTCTTAATCATCTTGCAGAGAAAGACGACACCGAGCAAAAGATAGCGCAAGTACTTTCCATGCCAATATCCACTGTCCATTACCATTTACAAAAATTACAGGAAGCGCAGCTGGTCACGGTGGAAGAATTTCATTACAGCCCAAAAGGAAGGGAAGTGAATCACTATAAGCTAGCAAACAAGTATATCATCATTGCGCCGCAGAAAGTAGCTGGACTTAGAGAGAAATTGAAAGGAATATTGCCGGTGGGGTTGATTATTCTGGGAGTAAGTGCAGTTATTGAACTGGTTTCCCGGGTATCAATTCAGAAGGATTATGCTCAAGTTCGTGATATGACAACGACGGCCGAATCAATGGCGGCGGAAGTCGCTCCTACTGTTGCTCTTGAGTCCAATATTGCACTATGGCTTTTGATCGGCGGATTGGGAGCGTTGGGGTTATATATTCTATTTCTGGTGTTGAAAGAGAAATTGTTTAAATGAGGTTTATTTTTTATAGCTAATAGGCGGCCAAAGAAAGTAAAAAAGAAAAAAATATCGCTTACAACTGTAGGATTTCTCTAAACTCCGGCAGGCCGTTATAGTCTGGATCATATGCTCGTCCTTTTTCAAGCTCTTTTTTCTCTTCCTCTTCAGCATGAGTCAGAAGCCGCAAGGCCCAACTCCAATCTTTCTTCTCACTTTTAAACATTCTCAGTTGTGGCCCGTCACTTCCGGGAATCAATCGGCAATAGCCCTCACTATGTGGAGCAAGCTGGTCGGTTGTCGCGGCCATCACCCCAGTATGATGATTAGCATCAGTAACAATACCAACATACTGCACTCCTGCCGCGATAGCCACTATTGCCAACGGATATCCTAATGCTTGTGGACTAATTGCTTCCTTTTGGTGCTTGCGGTCATCAGGATTAAGAGGATAATCTGCCCCGCCAGACCATGGAAAAAATAAGTCAGTCAAAACAACACCATATTTCTTCTCCTTGATTTTCAACACCGCTGATTGATAATTCTGTGCTACCTCGACACTATGTCCTTCCTCACGCAGTTTCACGGCATTATCAATATGTTTCTGCATGTCTTCTACCACTAATATTTCCAATTTTTTTGTTTCATTTGTTTGTGTCATTTTGAATCACCTTTTGTTTTTTTGCTTTGATGCATTTATCTTTATGAAGTAGTAACTAGTTTGCTATATTAAATATTGTTGTCTTATTAATAAAACGACATATTTAAAAAGGACTGCGTCTCCCTGAAATAGAATATGGACAAAAAAGCACTGGAAGAGAACTTTGGCCTCACCGATACCGAAATAGAGATCTATTTAACTCTCTTAGAGTTGGGTGAAGCGACCGCCTCAGAAATTGCCCTCAAAAACAGCCTCAATAGAACATTTGCCTATGACCGGCTCGACCAGCTTCTCAAAAAAGGATTAATAAGTTATTATATTAAAGATACCAAGAAATACTTCAAGCCAGCTCATCCCCATCGGTTAGTGGCAATACTTCAAGAAAATCAGCAGAAAATTCTTCTGGATTTAAAGCAAAAAGAGAAACAAGTTGCTACTCTCGTTCCAACCTTGCTTAAATTGCAAAAGCCAAAAGAACATATGCCGAAAGTTGAATTGTACACCACCAAGAAAGGAATTAAGACTATTCTCAACCTCGTTCTTAAAGAAAAGAAAGAAATTTATCTCTATGGATCTTTGTTTCTCTTTCAGAAAACGATGGAGCATTATTATGAGATTTGGAATAAACAAAGAGTAGAACTGAAAGTGGTAACCAAAATCCTCAGTGCCGATAAAATAGATTTCGTAAGTGCAAGTATCGATTATCTCCCTTCAGAACAGAAAGAAAATACCACTACATTTACATTTGGGAATAAAGTTGCCATTATTTTATGGGGGCAAGTTCCGGTAGGAATATTGATGGAAAGTAAAGAAGTCGCCCATAGCAATATCTCCTTTTTTAACAATCTTTGGAATAGAGAAGTAAAGATTTATACCGGTCCCGAAGGTATACGACAGGCCTATTGGGAGATGATTACGGGAAACGCTAAATCATTTTGGGGATATGGATATTCCAAGAAATTTGCGGATATTTATACGGTTGATTTCAGTGATGCCTGGCATAAAGAGCGACTTAGGAAAGGAATTACGAACAACATAATTTCATATGATGATACAGAATCTAAAAATTATTTTGAACCAAGATCAAAGAAAGTTAATTTATTTGAAGTACGTTATCTTCAGGCAGATTTACAAGGGCCATTATGCGTTAGTTTTTCAGAGACTATGGTTGTTACATTTGTATATACTGAAGAAGAATTTAAAGTTATTATCAACAGGAATAAAGAAACCATTGCTGCTTATAAGAAGCATTTTGAATTGTTGTGGGATAAAGCAAAGAAATTAAAATAGGAATATTTTGGAACTTAACTCTCGGCTTGATAACACTGCGGGATCCAATCAAATTTATATTCTTGAGGCATGATCACAAAATCATATTTTTTCATTTCTGGAAAATGAGCTTGCATATCATCCATTATGTCATAGAATTGTTTATTATTATCTACGATTAATTCAATTTCTACTGGCCAGCTACCAACACAAAAAATAAAAAACCCTATTTGTGGCTTTTGTTTGCAATACTGAATAATCTTATCACGAATAAATCTATTAAATTTATTAAAATAAATCATTGCCTTAAAAAACTGTTTTTGCAATAATTCTAGATCTAAAGAAGTAGTGTGCCCTAAAATGACTTCCTTCTTCTCTAATTCCTTAAGGCGATATAAAATAATGCGTGCGGTTGTGTTCATTTTCTTTGCTATTTGAAGCGCGCTCATTCTTCCATTGTTAGCGATGGTTCTCAATAGTTCTATTTCCGTTTTGTCAATTCCAATATCCTCATATTCTCCCCCAAAAAAAGTCACTTTACTGGCTGCTTTTTTTTCAGAGAGGAGCCAATCTTTGCTCATGATTCCCACTTGGAGTGTGGTGTTAAATTCTTGATCCAGAATATATTCTCCATACTTTTCATAAAATGGCGAAATAGTTTCATCAAAATGATTAATAGTTCGTGCAAATACCGTAATGTTAAGGTCCCACCTTCCTTTGCAACTGGCAACCCAATATACAAAGTTATTATTAATAAGCCATTGAAGTATCTCTTTAAATTTTTCCGGAGTCATATTTTGAAATTTAAAGTAAAGTTTGTAGATACAATATCCAAATTTAGTAGGGTTTCCCATGGTTACAAACTTTCGTATGATGCCATTTCGCTGAAGCTGAGTAACCCTATACTGGGCCATTTCTCTTCCTATCTTTAATTTTTTGGCCAGTTGCGTCAGAGGGATTCGGGCATTTAAGTCCAATTCATATAAAATCTTACGATCAGTATTATCTAAATTTATTCTCATTTTGAACATGAAATTCATTTTATTTATAAATTTTGTTATATTTGTCAATAATTTAAAGGTAAATTTAATAATATCCCGCTATTAATGTCCCACTATAAATTAAAATTGGAGGATACCATGGACGCAAAAGAAAAAATAAGGGAATACACCTTTGCTGTTTTGGGCATTGCCGGCCTTTGGGGCATCCTTTTAGGAACAGAACCAAGATATGTTGTTCAGCGTGATGTCAATCAAGATGGTTTGGCTGACATTATCGTGTCGCCTCGTTTTGGAATGGAATATATCTTTTTAGGGCAGGGTAATGGCTTTTATCGCTCTTTGGAAGAAGTACAAGAGCGGGAAAGAATTGAAATAAGAAATGAAATAAGAAAAAAATTACTTAAAAAATAATCCCTATTTCCTTCTCACTGCCCGTACTACCAGCCACAATACCGCCAGTACCAAAGCATACGGCAGTGCCACAAACAGCAATTGCAGCAGATTATTGAAGCTTGCTACTAAAGCGGCAATCAGCTGTGAAAAAGATATGACGGCAATATCAGCATAGCTGGATCTTTTTTCTTGCAGCTGCACAGAAATGGTGGAATAAGACACCTGCTGATCTTGATTTGCCAGCGCATCTTCCAAATATTTGATGGTTCGTTCCTGATTAAAGATACGATCACTCAATTCAATTTTATCCACAACTTCAGTAGCTTGAGCCAGCATCTCTTTGTATCGTTCCAACCTCGCCCTTTCGGCGTCTAATTCCACTTGCAAATCAGTATATGATTGGGTAATATCCTGCTTGTTTTCATTAAATGATTTTATTTCCCCAATCTCTTTTAACTGTGCCACCACTGCGGCATATTTTGGTGTTTCCACTTTAAATGTGTAATATCCATACAAATAGGATTTTCGGCCAACATCATGAGTATCTACATTTTCAGAAAGCATAATAGAATTACTGGCACTCATAATGGCTTTCATTCTTGCTTGTGCATCCTGAAAAGATCCCCTATCCACCTCTGATCTGAGTGAGGCATAGGTAGTTATTTTTCTCTCTTCTACTTCCGGTGCAAATCCTTCTCCAGGGTAAGGCGGCAAACTGGATCTTGCCACACCGTAGGCCGAATCACTTATCGTTAATTCTGATCCTGTTTTGAATCCCTGAAGTACTTCCCCGGGGCTGCTAAGCAGGGGTATCATTACGATTACAAGCAACAACAAGGCAATAAGCCAATTCTCTTTTACTGTTTTAAATTGATCTTTTATAGTCATAGGGCATCATCTCCACTAATAAAAATAGTTTACTAATATATAAATGCTAAGAAGGTTTTGAATAGGATTGAAGTTATTTTGCTTTCATTAGAACTTTTTTTAGAGGAATTGGGGCGATCGTAAAGCTTTCATCAGCAATTTTCTTGTAAAAAAAATGCCTGCGATAATTACGGCTGTTCCCACCAATGAAATCCACGAGTAATTATCCGCATGTGTTTGTCCTCCAATAAGAAGATAGGTCAATTCATCCACAAACAATCCCATTCCAATAGCATAGAAAAATATATTGGTTGCAAGAATTCCTATTGGAATGAGAATAAGCCCGTACATGTAATGATGAAGTCGAAAACCAAACAATGTGAATCCAAGCATATCAGCATTTGATGCATACATCCCGGCAATAAATAAACTAACTCTGGTAATGACAACGGTGCTTAGAAAGATGAGAAAGAATTTGTTTTCAGTGGTTAATGATTTCATGATCCTGTATGAACTGGTGCTTCTTTTAAATTAATTCTATTGATGGCCTTGTTGATCCAAAGATATCCAATGAAAGCAGAGACAACATTTCCTACGATGATTGCCGTCCACAGCGCACTGATGGAACTTGAGAGAGCCGTGAGAATATAGCTAAGTGGAATAATAATTGCCGCTACCCGAAGCAAAAATATCCAAAAGCCGGGCCAGGACCGTCCAAGGGCTTGAAACGCCATTGCCTCGACCATCACCGCTGCCAAGAACCCATAACTAAGTGCCACCCATCGTAGATAGGAAAGGGCGTAGCTGGTCGCCAGGGGGTCTGTTGTAAATATCTTGATTATGAACGGCGCGAATATTGCAGCGAGAATTCCTAAGCCTGCTGCAGCCCAGAAGGCATATTGAAGTCCTTTGGTTAAGCATTCCTTGGCCCGAGAAATGTTGGCGGCACCGATATTTTGGCTAATCATAGCCATGGCTGCAAAACCAAAACCTACCGCAGGTAAATAGGCAAAAAATTCTATCCTCATGCCCAAACTAAAGGCGATGGCCCCGACTTCTAAAAATCGCTGCGAAGCAACCAAAGTAAGAATAGCCATACCAATGGGAAATATCACCTGGGTTAATGAGGCTGGGAAACCGATGTCCAATACTTTTTTCACCGATTCCCACTCAAGACTGAGATTAGAGAAATGGAACTGAATCATTCGATGCGGCCGGGAAAGAACATAGAGAGCAACAACAATGAATATGGCTTGCGACACTAACGTTGCGATGGCAGCGCCGGCAATTCCCCATGCCGGAGCGCCAAACCAGCCAAAAATGAGGATTGGATCTAGCACTGCGTTAATTGCAGTCGAAAGTGCAAATAATTTAGTAAGGGTGCTGGTATCTCCTTGCGAATTGAAAGCAAACATGATGTTGATCATGATGAAGAGCAAAATAGCGCCACTGGCAATAATGGTATAATATTCCCTGGCCGGAGCAAAAATAAGACCGGAGGCGCCTGCCCAAGTAAGCAGTTGATTTCTAAATATCGATGCAATAGCAGTAAAAAAAACACCCAGTATCGCCGAAAGGACAAAGGACTGGCCCAGAATTCGTTCAGCTTCTTTCATATTTTTGGCACCAATATGCATACCCATAATAACTCCAGAGCCTACAGTAATGCCAAAACCAAGAGAAATCATGACAAATAAAGCAATTTGAGAAATACTTACAGCAGCGATTGCTTCTGCTGATATTTTGCTCACCCAGTATGCATCTACGATATTGTAAAGAGTATAAAAAAATACAGAAAGCATCATTGGCCAGGCGAGGGACCATAATTCTTTTCTAATGGTGCCTTTGGTAAGATCCTGGCCTTTTATGTGTGTCTGGTCAGTCATGATTTTATCTCCAGTGGTTTCTTTTTAAAAGACTGCTGTTTTTTAATGTTTTCTGAAATCCTATTTAAGGCCTATCCCTTACCGGATCTCTAGGCAATAAAACAGCTTCTCGGATATTATCTAACAACAAAAGCCTCTGCGTCATCCTATCTAATCCAAAGCCAACTCCGCCATGCGGCGGGATACCATAATGAAAAATATCTGCGTATTCTTTCATCTGATCCAAATCTAGCTCCTTTTCTGCTGCCTGAGCTTTTAATATTTCATAGCGATGCTCGCGCTGCGCGCCGGTCGCAATTTCCACTCCATTAAATAACAGATCGAATGATTTAGTCAAATTCTTTTTATTTTCTGGCTTCATATGATAAAATGGTCTCACCTTCCAAGGAAATTCAGTTATAAACACAAATTCAGAATTATATTTTTCTTTGATAATATCTCCCAGTAGTTTTTCTCCTTCCGGATCAAGATCATCATCCTCGGCATATTTTTTTCCTTTTTCCTGTAAAAATATCTTCGCATCAGCCATGGTTATGCGGGGAAATTTGGCCGCAACAGTATGTTGCACTCCCAATAATTTCAATTCTGCTGCAGCTTCCTGAGGCAAATTTTTTAACAGATTAATGAGCATTTTTTCAATCATATCCATAATGTCAGAATAATCCTGGATAAATCCCATCTCGAAATCAACACCGGTAAATTCCGTGAGGTGCCGTGTCGTATTTGATTTCTCTGCTCTAAATACCGGACCTAATTCATAGACCCGCTCAAATCCGCCGGCGACAAACATTTGTTTGTATAATTGCGGTGATTGCGAGAGGTACACCGCTCGTCCAAAATAATTCACTTTAAATAACTCCGCGCCCGATTCTACCCCAATTGTCACCAGTTTGGGTGTATTGATATTGGTAAATCCATGATCATCCAAAAAATTCATCACAATTTTAGCAATTTTTCCCCTGATTTTAAAAATGGCTTGTTTCTTGAGATTACGGGTATCGAGAAATCGATAATCGATGCGTTTGTCAATATTGGTCTGACTTTTATCGGTATTGTCGATGGGCAATGGGGCTGCCGATGCGGATATCACGGTTACGCTTTTAATCAATACCTCAATTCCCCAGCGTGATTCCTTATTTTCTTTGGGTATGCCGATAATTTCTATGACCGATTCTTTAGTGAGGTCGTTAATCAGTTCGAATGTTGCCGGCTCTGTTTCTGCTTTCAAGGCAATAGTTTGCATATCACCAGTCCTATCGCGTAGAATGATAAATTTGATTTTACTTAAATTTCGGACATCTGAAACCCAGCCTTGCAGCAGTACTTCTTGATTAAGATGCTTATGGAGGTCTTGGATGAGTGTACGGTGCATGATTGGTTAGAAAAAAGAGTTGGTTTTATATGGTTTGTGGTGTTTTAATTCATTCTTCTCAAAATCAACGAAACAAAAAATTAGAATCTTTATTTTTTTCACGCCGATGGTCATGGCCTCGTGCCCGAACTTCATACTCTGCATTGCAGCCCCCTATTCTTTCAAATGGAGTTGGTAATGCGATAACTTGTTTTTTCTCCAGATCAAAAAAATAGGCAAATCCATAAGGTAAAGAATCAAACCAAAAAAATTGCTTTCCCGTTTCTTTATACAAAAATTCTCGCGCATACGCGCCCGATGCCGATCCACTGGTAACCAAAACTAACGCCTCTGCATCATTTCGCCTGCGCTGTACCACTTCAGTTATTCCAGAAACACGATAATTTAATTCTCCTTCTAAATCTTTAATATCTAATCTTCCCAAGTAATCTCCCAGAGCGGGCGAAATTTCACCAGGCAGAAGGCATGCTTTTTTCATATTTTGGGCAATAATTTCAGCTGTTCCCATCCCGATTTGAACTTGTGGACTTAAAAAAAGAACAGAAGAAGACCCTAATTTTTGATCTAGTGTTTCTCCTAGTTGCACTAATTTATCGGCGCTGTCTTGAGCAACTCGATCCATATTGTAGGTAATGTTGTGGCGGCCAATACCTTCAAAATATCCTGGCCGTCCGATGCGGGCAATAACCAAATTTTTCATATAACTCTTGAAACAGCACTATTTTATAATCTTTACTTTCCAAAAGTTGTAATTATGCTTTCCAAAACTCTTAAATACCTCTTTTTCTTTTCCTCCCCTCATGGCAACTAAACCCGTCAAAAGAGAAGGGCCTTTAAACTTTGTCGATTCCATGCTGCAAAGTGCGCAGGAAACCAAAGAAGTGAGGCCGCAAAATCGATACGACAACGTCGATCCTGCCGATATTGAGAAAGTGATGGCTGGACTCAAGAAAGGCGTAGTGCGACGATAAGAGTGGGACTGCTTCAACCTCTTTAGCTCGATCAAGAATAAGTAATTATAATCTCATCCCCTTCTTTTGGCATATACTGCCCGAATAAATAAGTATTTTGCCCGTTTACGGTGACATTCAACATGGCATTCACACCATTACAATACTGCGTTCCTGAAGCAATGATGCATTGATTCTGCATCACCATGCCTGCTTTTTCGACGATAGCCGACAGTGGCAAAGCAGCATGCGCTTCTACCATGTCCCCAGAAAAGCGTGCAAATACATCGTTGGCATTCTTATTCTCCAACGGAATTTCTTGTCCATTTATCAGCACTTCTAACGCAAATGACGTTGGCTGCTGCACGTAGGGAAATAATCCCAATTCATTACAGGAATTTTGCATGCATAAGTTCTGTGAACAGAGGATAGTTAATACAATTTGGCCGCACGTCAAGTAACAATCTGCATCACTCTGGCACAATCGCGGCTGCACCTGCACTGGTTGCGAATCGCTTCCTAAGTTAAAGAGGGGAACACTAAAGCCAAGAACTACCATGATTAAGAAAGCTATCATTAAAGGCTTCTTCCATCGGGACTCTTTTTGTATCATGAATAATAAGAAAAAAAGAAGAGTATTAAAACTTTACTCTACTACGATTGTTCCCATCATGCCTCTAAATTCCTCGCAGCTGCCGCATACAAAAGGGAATGAACCTTGTTTGTCAGCGGTAAATTGCACTGTAGTTAGGCCAGAAACGTCCTGTCTCACATTAAACGCCTGGATTAAAAAAGTGAATGGCTGCATATTTTCCGGCACGATAGTAAGAGTTACTGTACTTCCAACCGGCACCGTTATTTTATTGGGGCTAAAGAGCCATTTCTTGGCAGTAATGGTATATTCGGTCTGGGTGCTTTCAACAGCAGCAGTTTCAGCTTCTTCAACCGGAACTTCTTGGACCGTTACTTCGCCAGTACTCCCATTGATAATTACTTCTTCAATATATTCCCCTTTAGTTTCCTCTGAAGATGTTCCTGCTGATGTTAACTGTTCCACTAAGCTCTTTTGCGGATCAAATCCCTGTGGAAAGAATAATTGCCCGTCTTTAGTCATGTAAGAATCAACTTCTTCTCCGGCAATGGAGAAAGTAATCTTATAGAGTGAACTCATCTCCTGCGTGGACTTCACTTGCGCTACAAACGGTGGCTGCAATAAATTGCTGTTGACGAATGCAAGCGCCTGGGTCTCTGCATCCCCTTGGGAAATTACAGCTGCAGTTGCGCCATCCCCTTTTGCAAAGCTAAATCCCTGTGTAAATACCGAAAGCAGCAGTAAAATTAAAACTACTCCTGTTATCATTTTCCAGGTAGATGCTTCTTTAAATAATCCTTTTTGTTCTTTTTCTTCAGGCCATACTTCTATCTTTGGTTCTGCTTTAGGAGCTGGCTGTATTGGCTCTTCCATCGTAAATTCCTCCTTGGCCGCTTTTTCCGGAAGAGCTTTTTTGTGCGCTTCCGGTTTGGCAGCTTTTACCTCAACCACTTTCTTCTCCTCAACTTTTGATGCTTTTTTAGTTTCCTTGAGCGCTTCTTTTTTCATTTCTTTTCCTTTTAATTTAATGGCAACAGCCTTGGTCTTAGGCCGAACTTGTTCGATTATAATATCTTCATCAATGAATTCTTCGCCGGTGAATGATTGTTCCAGTTCATCCAATTGTTTTTGCTCCATGATATATCACCCTCTGTTCAATTTGCTTGGGGCGAATTTATAAAGATTTAGATGGTTGGGAAGATAGATTTGAGATTCTAATGTAAATGTACGGCGACGGGTATAAAGAAAAACAGATTCACAAGTTTTATAAGCCTCTTTTAATGTTTTTTTTTGTTCAATGTCAGATATCTATTTTCATGAACATTTAATGATTATACCTATTGATGGAATCAGTCGAGAAAAAATATTGAAACCCATTAAACGTGATCGACCGGAGTGGAGCCTTTCTGAAGAAATATGGCGCCAAGAATATACTGAAGTCTTGCGTGGTTTAGCTGAAAGAGTTCCACTGGTTTTTGATGGAAATGAATTGCCTATTTCCCAAGATAGAAAGCTGTGGGCTGGTTTTAGATATGTTTCACCACAAAAAATAGGAAGAGCCGATTGTCATATCAATGCTCATGAAGATTTAGGATTTGCTCTCGCCCATCACAGATATGGACGTTTCGGTTCTGAGAATTTTCCTTTGGCACATCAACTTGCCAACCAAAGTGGTGTCGTGGTTGAGGGAAATTATCATTTTGGCACTGAACCTCAAAATATGGGTGCTCACTATGGAGAAGAATTTAATGGTCTTCGGGAGACACTTAATTTGCTGTATAGGGGATTTACCGAACTTACTGCCCAATCTTTAGCTGAAGTTCAGAAATTAATAATAATTAGAGGAGGGATAAGTAAATTACCTGGGATCGTTCAATATTGGGATCATAGAACTTTTACCGGTGAACCTTCTTCTCATAGTATGAAATTTCCCCTGCGTAATCTTTCGAGGGCTGGAATAGAGCAAGCGGATCAGCACCTTGGCGAATTTGCCGCATGGTTGCAGCAAGAAGAAATCAAAGAAAAAATAATTTCCACGGCAACTTCTTTGTCCTACGCACTCCGGAATTACGATGTCGCCACAAAATTAGGGGCAAGAGTAGATATATTTCAAGGACTTCCAGCACAGGCACATTCTATTGGAAATAGCTGGTTAGAGGAAGCAGCAGAAAAATTTAGACAGCTTCAGCCGCCCGAAAATGAACGGATGAAAATAGTACTCCAGAACTAAAGATGGTATTCTAGGTCTATTCTGAGGAAGGTTTGAAAAATTCAATTAAACTAATTAAAGTGGTTTATTCGACTGTAACGCTTTTTGCGAGCGACCTAGGATGATCCACGTCACACTCTTTCACGTCAGCAATATGATACGCCAACAGCTGTAATGGAATTATGACCAGAAAAGGATACAATATTTCCTCAACTTTGGGAATATAAATAACATTATCAGCGATTTTGGAAATGCTTTCATCACCTTCTGTGGCAATGGCAATAACTTTCCCATTTCGTGCTTTAATTTCTTGGATATTGCTGATTGTTTTGTCATAGACTTTATCTTGTGGGCAAATGGCCAGCGTAGGCACGTCTTCTGAGACTAACGAGATGGGTCCATGCTTTAATTCTCCGGCAGGATATGCTTCTGCATGGATGTAAGAGATCTCTTTTAATTTCAGTGCGCCTTCGAGAGCCAGAGGATAGTTTCGGTTTCGCCCTATGTAGAGGAAGTTTTGATAGTGAAAATAATGCTGCGCCAGGCTGCGGATGGAGTCATGAAGAGCCAGCACTTTCTCGATGGCCGGTATCAAGGCTGTATCCCAAGTTTTTCCTGCCAGATTGAATGCAATTTTATATAATATCACCAGCTGTGCAAAGAACGCTTTGGTTGACGCAACCCCGATTTCTAATCCTGCTCGTGTATATATGACGGAATCAGCTTCCCTGGCAATAGTGCTATCAACCACATTAATAATTCCCAGTGTTTTTGCCCCCTGCTGTTTTGCCAGCCGCACTGCCGCGAGCGTATCGGCTGTCTCTCCGCTCTGGGAGATGGCAATAATTAAAGTGTCATTCGAAAAGACAGGTTCTTTGTATCGAAATTCAGAAGCAATTTCGACGGTGACCGGAATTTTTGCAAGCTGTTCGATGACATATTTTCCCACCCAGCCCGCATAACTGGCGGTGCCGCAGGCAACAATAATTATCTGGGACGGTTTTTCTATGTGCACCTCTATTTGGCTGCAATCTTCAAACACTTTCGGCTGTTCAAAAATTTCTTTGAGCATGAAATGTTTATATCCCTGCTTTTGTGCCTGCTCGAAATTCCAGTTTACATCTTTAACATCCGCTTTCTGTAGGTCACCTTGAAAATTATATACCTGTATTTGTTCAGGCGTGATGATGACGATTTCAAAATCATTGAGATAGATCACTTTTCGCGTATGCTCGATGATTGCTGATACATCTGAGGCAAGAAAGTTCTCCTCATCTCCTATACCCACCACTAAAGGGCTGCCGTTTCTGCCGCCGATAACCTCATTGGAATCGTTCTTAATCACACAGAACGCATATGCTCCTTGCAATCGAGGGATGGTCTTGAGCACTGCTTCTTTCAGATCACCCTTTTCCGGATAATATTTAGCGATCAGATGCACCATCACTTCCGAATCTGTATCAGAGGTAAAAACAACACCATCTTTTCGCAATTCTTCTTTTAATTCGAGATAATTCTCGATGATGCCATTATGGACAAGAGAGAATTGCTGGTTTTGGTCGGTGAAAGGGTGGGCGTTGTGGTCGGAAGGGGCCCCATGGGTGCTCCAGCGCGTATGCGCAATTCCTGACTTCCCTGCAAGAGTATGTGATTTTAAGTTCTCCACTCTACCTTTCTTTTTCACTATCGATAAAATATCCCGATTCGAGACACAAATACCGGCACTGTCATAGCCTCGATATTCTAATCTCTCTAAGCCTGCCAGTAAAATTGGGTACGCCTCTTTATGGCCAGTATAGCCGATGATGCCGCACATGGGACAGATAGCTTTAGAATTGGTTTATGAAGGTTATGGATGAATGAATCTTCATTCATGGTTCTACCTCAAATCCACAATGCTCCTGCAGCAGCATCCTGGTAAGCTCAATTTTTTTTTGATAGGCATCCTCAGGATTTCCGGCATATATCTTACTCCATAGCTTTTCAGGGCATGCAGGCAACTTTATGAACAGTGCTCGAAACTGATGCAGCTCTCGTGCTATCCCTTCGGGGGTTGCTTCCAAATTAAAATGAACTACACTGCCAATAGTGGAATCCACAATTTTCGTGCGAACGTCCAAATTCACCAGATTGCCCTCCTGGGTTCCTCGCCTTGCCTCCCGCCTGGTATAATTGCGATAACTCATGTGTCTTTCCCTAAAATGAGGATACTCTAAAAAAGCATCTTCTCCCAGGCGCAGCTGATGCTGGGCAATCAACGAAGAATAGTGTTCTACTTCCTGGCACAGGGATTCTGCATTTTTCAGCAGCTGCGGTGCGTCTTGACAGCTGGCATTTTCTTCCAGCAGTGAAAAGAGCCGGCACATACTTTTATGGGCATGATAGGAACGGATAAGGTCGGCTGCAGAAATATTAATTCGAGAGCGCATTATTTCTAAACCCTCTTCTTCAGCATAAAAATAGACTTTGGAAATGTCAAAAGGCATAAGCTCTTGAGCCTCTTCTTGATATTCAGAATTAGGAACAACGATCGGATCCTCCACTGCCCGGGCCAGTGCGTGATATAACCCTTCCATTCGTTGAAATAATTGGTTAGGGGAAAGAGTGTCCATGAGTTTGGTAGGTATGAATTTGATTTAAGAAAGTTGTGAATCAAGGTTTTGCACATTGCCAAGATCAAACACAAATCTTTATAAATAACCCCCTTTTCTAACTTAATATTACCAATGACGAGTTCAATGAAGGTAACCAGGTTACTTCTGTTTTTGGTAATGATAAATAATAGTAATAAATAATCATACAAAACATGTCGAGGTCGATTAATTATGGCTGATGAAGCGAAAATATTAGAAGCAGTGGAAATTGCCCGAACCACCGGAAAAATCCGCAAAGGAGCAAATGAGGCTACCAAAGCAATTGAAAAAGGCATTGCCAAGCTCGTGGTCTATGCTGAAGATGTTTCTCCCAAAGAGATAATTATGCATTTGCCGCTATTATGCAAAGAAAAAAACATTGCCTGTGTTAATGTGTCCAAAAAGGATGATTTAGGAGCAGCTGCCGGACTTGGTGTTTCCACTGCCGCCGTTGCTATTGTAAAAGAAGGCGATGCTAAAGCAGCAATTGATGCCATTTCCAGATCTCGATAGGTGAACTTATGACCGCACTCAAAAAGATGCCTAGCAGGGATGAAAAAGAAACGAAAGGTCCCGCTCCGGAAATAAAAGTAGAAGGAGAAATTCGCTTTCAGGAAGGGATGCGTGCTGAAGTCAAAGAAATTGTTGCCCGCACCGGTTCACGCGGGGAATTAACCCAGGTCATGTGCCAGATTCTCGCCGGACGAGATAAAGACAAAGCTATTCGGCGTAATGTGAAAGGGCCAGTGAAAGTTGGAGATTTTTTGATGCTTCTGGAGACAGACATTGAGGCGCAACGTATCGGTGGTCCTCGGCGTTCAGGCGGATCTTCTGGCTCGTCAGGGAGGAAATAATCAATGCCTAAATGCACCTTTTGTGGAAATCAGCTGGAAAAAGGAACTGGAACTATGTTTGTCTACATCAGCGGTAAAATCGATTATTATTGTTCTATGAAATGTGAAAAGAATGCGCAAAAATTAAAACGTGATCCCCTGCGTGTGCGCTGGACCGAATATTACCGTAAGGAGCATAAGAAAGGAACAAAACCAGTCTCTAGCGAGCAATAACATGATGGAGAGGACGTTAGTCTTATTGAAGCCAGATGCAGTCCAAAGAGGCATCATGGGCAGAATATTATCCCGATTTGAAGATGCCGGTTTGAAAGTTGTCGGTGCGAAAATGACCAGGATTGATGAACATTTTGCCCGGAAACATTACGATGATATCGGTGAAGTGGGCAAGCGGCGGGGAGAAAAAGTGCTTCACAATATGACTAAAGTTCTAAGCAGTGCACCTGTTTTGGCTTTATGTCTTGAAGGGATCCAGGCGGTGGAAAATGTCCGAAAGATAGTAGGGGCAACCGAACCAAAAAGTGCGGCTCCCGGAACCATTCGGGGAGATTTTTCCCATCATAGTTTTGCGTATACTGATGCGGCAAATAAAGGCGTAGAAAATGTTGTGCATGCCTCAGGAAGCCTTGATGATGCCAAAAAAGAAATTGAATTGTGGTTTAAGCCCGGTGAATTGTATGATTATAAGACCGTGCATGAAGTGCATGTGTTTTGAAAATTTTATTTTTATTTTCTCTTAAACTTCTTTTCCAGTTCCTCCACCGGAACTTTGAACATCGTCGGACGGCCATGCGGGCATGTATATGGCAATTGGGCTTTGGCTAAGTCCTGTAAAATGTGTTCCATTTCAAGCACTGTTAAGGTCTCTCCTGCCATGACGGCAGCCCGGCAGGCCATACGTGTTACTATTTCTTCCTTCGTATCGATAATCTTATTTTTTCCATCACGCAGCATGGATAATACCTCGTAGATGCTCTCTTTGGGCTGAATGCGCCCCAGCAGCAGGGGTATAGTTTTGACGACAAAGGTGTGTTCACCAAATGGTTCGATAGTGAATCCTAAGCGTTGCAAAGTTTTCCCATGCTCCATAAGCACTGCTTTCTCACTAGGTGAAAATTCGATAATTTCTCCTTGGAGCAATTTCTGCATATGTACCTGTGTATGTTCATATTCTTTCATGAATTGCTCGTAGAGAACTCGCTCTTGCGCAGCATGCTGGTCGATATACATTACTCCTCCTAGAATTTCTGCCACAAAAAAGGTCTTGTGAATTTGCCCTAGTACTTTCATTGCCGGAAATTTTGAATTTGGAGGAATATCTACAGGCTGCAAACGCTGTGTTATCGCTGTAATATCCATGGTCGGAAGTTCTGGCGATATTGGATTGATATTTTCAGCTTCGTACGGTGCAGCTTTCTCTTGTACTAACAGAGAACCATTTGAGGTGGGAAAAATGGTCTGCTTGCTGGCTTCAAAAGCATATTTTGCTGTTGGCTGGCTGGAATGAAATTCTTTTTGGGTGGGAGTTTCCAAGGTTATCTGAACCTCTTCTTCATCCTCATCTTCAATGAGCGGAATTAAATTATTCTTTTGCAGTGTTTCTTTGACAGCAGTGTGAACTGCGCTGCAAATTTCCTCTTTCTGTTCTATTTTTATTTCAGTTTTAGAAGGGTGGACATTCACATCAATGGAGGCAGGATTAATGGTTAAATTGAGAATAACTATTGGATGCTTATTGACAAACAGCAAAGAGTGGTATGCTCCATAGATTGCATTCATGATTTCCGGTGATCGCACCCATCGCCCGTTAACATAGATATCTTGCAGATTTTTATCGTTTCTGGCTTCGCTGGGCGCAGCTACAAAACCCGTAATGTGCACCTGCTCATTTCGGTAATTGACTTCTAATAATTCTTTAGCCAGCGCAGTACCGTAAATTGAGGCAATATTATTGCGCAGATTTGCAGTACTGGGTGAATGTACCAAGATATGCCCTTCATGGGCAAGTTTAATAGCTATCGATGAATTTATCAAAGCGTAGCGTAATACCACATCCACGATATGCCGTAACTCAACCTGATCACTTTTCAAAAATTTTTTTCGTGCAGGAGTGTTAAAGAAAAGATTGCGCACTTCCATAATTGTACCTGTCTCTGCGGCAATAATGCCAGAATGAAGCGTCTGTCCGGCATCAATGACAAGCGTATAGCCCTGCAGCGATTCTTTTTTTTTCGTAATTATAGTGAGCTGTGAAACTGCAGCAATACTTGCGAGCGCCTCTCCGCGAAAGCCAAGCGTATTAATTGCATACAAATCGTCATCGTTTTTTATTTTACTGGTAGCGTGGCGCAGGGTCGATTTTTCTGCATCTTCTTTATCCATCCCTTCGCCGTTATCTGCCACACGGATTAACTTTTTACCTGAATCTTCAATATCGATAATTATTTTGGTGGCGCCTGCGTCAAGCGAGTTTTCAATCAGTTCTTTGACCAGGGAAGCTGGACGTTCAATGACTTCTCCGGCGGCTATTTTATTGATAAGATCTTCGGACAAAAGATTAATGTTAGGCATGCTTTATTTGAGCAAGAATTAATTTATAAAGAATATTGTAGTTGAGTATATGGCTCAGAGATAGACTGGCATTGGTCTAAGAATTTTTGAATGTTAAAAGGTTTGTTTTCTGAAGGGATTCCCAGATTTCTGGCTGCCTCTAGAGTCCCGTAGTTTCCAGATACTCCTAAAAAAAAAGCTTCTGCGCGCACAACGCGAGGATGGACCAGTGCATATATTTCTTGCGCCTGTTGAACATGTCTGCTGCCAGAGTTGCCTAGATTGAGATCCATAAGATAGCCAAGATGTGCTGCTCTTAAGGTCAATTGCTTCATTTCTTCAAAAGTAGTTACGGCATCTGCAGAAAATCCTTTTAATTGGCAGGCTTGAACACACATCTCCAAAATTGCCTGATCATGAAGTCCAAGTAAAATTGAGCTATTGCAAGGTGTCGTTTTTGATCACGGTTCAGATATATTCCTGCTATTTAAATATTTGCTTTGGGAGGCTCTGTAGAAACCCTCTGACGCAAAGTTTTTGAGTAAGTTTGCTTTCCTTCT